>DHOO01000092.1:68303-75786 GCA_002409975.1 Firmicutes bacterium UBA5388 | reverse complement strand
GATACAACGCAAAAAGCTTAGATCACAACGTTAAAATGTTCATGTACAACTATAACCCTTTTCTGAAAAGCATATTTTATATAAAATTAAACTTCATGGTTTTTCCTCAAACTTCCGATCAAATCTACCTTATTCCCGACTGTTACTTGCATCTTGCGCTCCCCGGTAGGACAAAAACACGAGAATTCGGTGTATAATCTAATCCTTCCCCGATTTAAAAGATTAAGTAGTTTCTCTTACAATAAGTTTTGTAGGAAGAATGTTTTCGCGCTGAAAGCCTTGGTCTTTATTAATTTCTTTTATCAACAGTTCCACTGCTTTTTTCCCCATTTCCTCCTTATCTGCATCAATCGTAGATAAACTTGGATCTATCAATTTTCCATGTTCTATATTATCAAATCCAATAATCGCTATATCTTCAGGAATTGCTAACTTGTTACTTTTTATCGCTTTAATCGCCCCTATGGCCATCATATCATTGCTCGCAAAAACCGCCGTCGGAGCTTGGGGAGAATTCAGTAATTGGGTCATAAGTCTATTACCTTCTGATAAAGTAGAATTGCCAACACGTACTTTTTTTTCAACTTTTATTCCATTATCTTTTAAGGCAGATAGATAACCGTAATATCTTTCTTTATAACTCCGGTGAGTTAAAGGTCCTGAAATAAAGCCAATATCTGTGTGTTTTTTACTAATTAAATGAGTTACTGCCTCATAAGCTCCCATAAAATTATTAAACTTTACGTAACTAACTCCTGGAAAATCTACGGAATTATTTACCAATACCAAAGGTATCCTTTGATTTTTATATTTTATGATAATAGATGGATCGATAAAACTTGCAAAAATTATCCCGTCTACTCTTTTTTCCAATAGTAGTTCTGCCGAAGAGCCTTTAATATCCTGATCTGTCGCAATAATTATGCTGTAACCCAACTTCATGGAATTCTCAACAATCGCTTCAATTACAGGCGCATAAAAGGGATGTGAGAGAATTGGTTTATGCTTTTGATAAACAATAAGCCCTAGGTTTTTTGTTTCTTTAGTTTTCATAGCCCGAGCCAGAGCGTTTTTTGTATATTTTAATTTTTCCGCCGCTTCTAACACCTTCTTTTTTGATTCCTCGCTGAACCTGCCTGAATTCGTAAGAACTCTAGAAACTGTTGATTTTGAAACTCCCGCAACCTTGGCAATGTCTTTTATTGTTGCATTCAAAAGTATCACTCCATTTCGGACATACACTTTGGCTATAATAAAGTTCTTTCGTATTCCATAAAAACGTTCTATATAAACTCACCTTAATAGCTATCTATTTGCCTTCTGAAAAAGCTCCTCGTTAATAGATAATTAAAATCAAAGAGTCGAAAACCCTCCATAAAGATTTTATACTTTAAACCTTACAATAAGCTTATTTAAGTCTTCTGCCATTTTGGCTAATGTATCGGCTAAGACCATCATTTCTTCAACAAAAGCAGTTTGTTCTTGACTTGCTGCCGCAACCTCCTGGGTGCGAGCTGAATTTTCTTCAGAGATAGTTGCAATATAATCAATATGATCGGTAATTTCAATCGAATCGGATTTAATACTTTGTACCACTAAATCTGTTTCATTAAGATTGGAGACTACTTCTTGAATACTAAGGTTAATATTCCCAAAAGCCTCCCTCGCTGCAATTACTTGCTGTTTTCCATTGTCTATTTCTTGGATCCCCACTTTCATTTTTAAACTTGTATTTTCCGCTTTTTCTTTTATATCGTTAATTAGGTCTTTAATTTTACCAGCAGAATTAGCAGATTCTTCGGCTAGATCTTTAATTTTACCAGCAACTACACCAAACCCTTTTCCGGCCTCGCCAGCCCTGGCGGCCTCAATCGAGGCATTAATGGAAAGTATATTGGTTTGATTGGCCATACTGTTGATTATACTTAAAATATTATCAATTTCTAGCGTTATCTCATTCAGATTATTGATTTCACCAGCTACTTGGTCTATAGAAGTTTTAATATTCTCCATTTGCTGGCTTACTCTTTCCATCTCTTGCCCACCATTTTCAGAAGCTATCGTCATCGTTGTTGCAGAATTTTTCATCTCTTGATTTGATTTATCTAATTTCTCTACCATATTTGAGAGTTTTTTGGTTTTCTCGTTTATGTTGCTAATACTACTATTTTGTTCCTCAGAGCCTTGTGTAACATCCATAATAGCCGCAGCCACATTGCTAGAAGTACTACCCAGTTCATTAGAGGAGGTTTGTAACTTATTTGAGGCATCGCCAACATTAACAGAAACCCTTATTAATTTTCCGATAATACTTCTTAATTCTTTTACCATACTATTGAAAGCCAGACTTAAAATACCTATCTCATCTTTTTGAATATTCTTTTCATCCAAAAGTATTTCTTCTGATAGTTCTCCCTTTTCCAAATTACTAAAACCTAATAGAAGACTATTTAAAGGGTTTAGAACCTGAGATATTAGCAAGTATGAACTAAAAAAGATCAGTACTATGGCCAAGAAAGATATTAAGAATACAATATTCCTTATTTTATTAACTGGTTCATTAAGTACTTTTACAGGTATTGTGGCAACCAAATATATTGCTCGCTCATGTTCTATTCTTTCCACCAATTGATAATCTCGCTTATTTATCCTTTCAGCTCCGTTAATATCTTTATTAATAATATCTAAATACCAAGCCTCGTTATCTTTATCTCCAATTAACTCCCTTTGGCTATGGTTAAAAATGATACCTTCATCATTTACCAAATAATACTCTTCAAATAGTTCATCCTGGAAAGCATCAATGTTTTTATAAAAAATATCTAGACTAACTGCAATTGTATAATATCCCACAATAATATTTGTATTTCTTCTATAAATCGAAAACTGAGCTAAAAAATACTTCTGATCTTCATCCACATAAATTTTTTCAATTCGCGAAGAACGATACCTTTCTTCTGTTATTCGATTCCCTACATACTGTGGAACTTCTTCTTCGCTTTTAACCCGGGAGTCAGCTATAACCACTCCCTGACTAGTTGTGATATAGGAATATAAAAATTGATCATTCATCCGATTTTGTTCAGCCAATTCTAAACTTTTCAACAAAAATATATAGTAATAATTATCGTCAAAAACAAATTTATCGCCTTCACTTACTCCTCTTTCCTTAACATCGTTATCATATTTATGAGCATAAATGGATTCCTTTTGCGCAAAAAAAGCTACCTCTTCATTAACTCTGTTAATCAAAGTTCTTATCGTATTCTTTTGCGCATTTTTGATCAATTCTATCTTTTCATTAATCTGTTTTGACACCATGTCCTGGGCGAAATTATAAGCAAAATATGATACGCCTCCCATTATTAAAGTGATGATTAGGATCAGGAGTAAACTTATCTTCCATCTAATGTATAAATCTTTAAACATCATTAGACCCCCACTTTTTTATTAAATAATAAGGAGGAGTATCATCTATATTCAAGATGTAAGCCGGTAAGCTAGCTTAAATTTCTCAAGAATTAATGGGCGAACATCATTTGTAGATTCTTCTGTAACATAGTTATTCATTTTGATCAGTATAATTTTTCACTTTATTTTAACTTCTTTAGCAAAAAATCGCAGGATTGAGGGTATAATTTTTAAATTATACCCTCCCCGGTAATTTTGTCTTTTACACAATTTTGAGCACCACAATTAACTGATGTTTCATTTTATGCCAATGATCAATTATCTCGAATTATACATAATTATCCTTTCTTAATTAACGATGTTTTGCCCAGTAAATTCTCTGTTTGCGCATCAAAAATCAGCAGACTATCCTCAACAAAATCTATCCCCACTGCTGTTTCGGGTGTATGGATAACCCTTTCTTCTTGTCGCACCGTAAAAAATGTCTTATTTTTATAAATTCTGGCAAAAATATCAGCACCTGCCGGTAAGGTTGAATAGATGGTAAAGACAAAAGAGGACTCTTTACCCGGTTTAGTTAACCTGACATCCTCGGGTCGAACAGCCATAACAACTTGCTGACCCGCTCTCAGCCCTTCGATCCCTTTTAGTGGAAAGAAGATTCCATCGCTTTTAAACCCGAACTGCCCTTCTTGTTCAATCAGATCTCCTCTGACCATGTTGATTCGCGGTGTTCCTACGAATTCCCCTACAAAAAGATTCTTTGGGTTTTTATACATTTCCATTGGTTCATCTATCTGCTGTAACTTCCCCTCATTCATGATCACTACTTGTGTTCCTAGCGATAACGCTTCTAACTGGTCATGGGTGACATAAATAATTGTTTGTTTGGTTTCACTATGAATTCTTTTCAACTCGGTACGCATATCGACCCGTAATTTAGCATCAAGATTACTCAAGGGCTCATCCATTAACAGACAATTTGGTTGCGGCGCTAAACTTCTTGCCAGCGCAACCCTCTGTTGTTGTCCTCCGCTTAATTCTGAAGGATAACGTTCCAGCAAATCTCCGATCGCCATTAAATCAGCTATTTCCTGTACCCTTTTTTTAATCTCTTGACCGGGTAACTTTTCCATCTCTAAGCCAAAGGCAATATTCTTAAATACAGTCATATGTGGCCAGAGAGCGTAACTTTGAAAGATTAGGCCTACGTCTCGATCCTTAGGTCTTAGTGAAAAAGCCTCTTCCGAAGAATAAATAAGTTTATCATCCATATAAATCTTGCCTGCTGTTGGTTCCTCCAGACCCGCAATCATTCTTAGCGTAGTTGTTTTACCGCAGCCGGAGGGTCCTAAAAAGCACATGAAACTACCATCTGGTATCTTTAAACTGAAATCATTTACTGCAACAACATTTCCCCAACGTTTAGTAACATTTTTTAAAACAATTTCTGGCATTTGCTTAACCTCCTAAACCTTCTGATAAATCATTTCCAGTTATTTTTTGAATTCCAATAGTTAATACTAATACTAGAAATATATTTATTAATAATAACGCATTTGAAATAGAATAATACCCATAATCAGTGTACTTAAAAGTTAATGACGTTAACAAATGAGTACCCGGAGTAATAAGAATTATTATTAAACTTAATTCTCTCATCGCGGAAACCATTGGCAATAATATACCACTTAATAAACTACTGCTTTGCAGTGGCATAATTAACCGCCGCATTCTTGTAGACCAACTGGCGCCGGCAATAATTCCCGCTTCTTCTATTTCATGTCCCAGTTGCATCATACCACTAATACCAGATCGGGTAGCAAAGGGTAAATTTTTTACCGTAGTTACTAATATAAGTAGGGTAAAGGTACCATACAGACTCGGGATAAATCCGCGCTGTTTAGCAAAAAGTGATAAATATGTTGCCCCAAAAGCAATACTGGGAACAAGGTAAGGTAAAAATGAAATCTGATCTAGAATCTTTGAAATAAATCTGCCCCTTAAGCGAACCACTGTGTATCCAATTAATAAACCAGCAACAGCACAGAAGAATGAAGCCAAAACACCCAGTTTTAAAGTATTCCACAAAGCTCTCCACATTTCTGGGTTTCGAAATACGCCCGGTTGACCGGTTAGAATCTGGGGATCCGATTTTCCAAGCCAGTAATGTAAAGTAAAATTAGACAAACTATAATTACCGGGAACTTTTACCACTGTTTCTATGGCCAAGACGATAATCGGAATAAACACAACAATGGTTAGAAAGGCAAATACTAACACACTAACTAATGTAGTATACTTCCCTAATTTTATTATACTTTTGGTGGCTGCTTTACCGGTTATCGTCACAAAGCCTTTACGGGTTCCTATTACTTTCTGATTGATATATATAAATGAAACCGCTAATAAGATCATTACTACTGCAAGCAAGTACGCTACACCGGGGCTTCCTGTTTGTAAATTTGAATATAGCCTGGTGGATAATAGTTGATAATTAACTGGCCGCCCTAAAAAGGCTGGAGCGCTAAAAGAACCTACGCCACGGGCAATTGTCAGGATCCAGCTTGAAAGAACAGCAGGCATAATTAATGATAATACGATCCTTCTCATAATAACTTTGGTATCTGCTCCCAGTACTAAAGCGGATTCTTCTAACCTGGTGTCGATATCTCTTAAAGCGCTACCAATCAATAAAAAGGAAAAGGGATAGTAATGTAAAGCCATCACAATAATGATTGGCAGTGGTCCAAACGATAACCAAGTCGGAGGCGTAATTCCCAGGTATTCCAGTATTCCCGAAGTCCCGCCAAGCGTTCGATTCTTAAATAGTGTTATCCAGGCTAAAGCCAATGTCCAAGAAGGTAACATATAGGGAATGATCGCAATTTTAGCAACAAATCTTTTCCATGGGAAATCCGTCCTCACCACAAGCCAGGCCAAAGCGCCACCGATTAACAGGGCCAGAGCCGACATGGGGAAAATTACTACTAAGGTATTGAGCAAAGGCTTATAAAAAAGAACTTGTCGCATATTTCCTAAAAAAGTCCTAACAAAATAGTAAGTAGTAAACTCCCCCGCTTTACCGTTATCCACAAATAGGGCATCACGAGGATGCAAGGTAAAACTAGATTTAATCATTGAAGCCAATGGCCCAATAACTAAGTAAATTAACACTATTAACAAGAGAATACTTAAAATAAACGGTGGATTTCTCAAGGCTCTTCTGGTTCGATTCCATATTTTAATAAATGGCAATTTTAACGGTAAGTTTTTCTTTTCCTGTCGGATTTCTGATTGCACTACAATCCCTCCAGTTGCAACAATACACTTTGTTATAAATTTATTTATCATTCATTTTTATTATCTGAGGGAATTACATAATTACCTAAGGCGATCAATATCGTATTGCTAAATTTTAAATTGATTAATTATGCAATTCCTTAATCTGGGAGTCATACCCCCCCGACAATTCAAATATTCGGGGGGGGAAAATGACCCCAAAGCTAATTGCTAAAAAATAAAGCTTACTACATATTTCGCACCCCTTATATTAGCTGAGCTTTTATTTAGCATGCAGTTTATGGAAACTGATTTTAGCTTGACCTTTGTCTAAAAGATGCGATCAGTGGGTTACTAGTTAGTATTAATTTTAATTGCGATTTAGAATCCAGAAGTCTAAAACATCTCTAGACAGTTGAGCTGAGACATTAAGTCTTAATGGCCAGGTTATCTTCTTCCATACATCCAGACCACCAAAGGGATTATCGGAATTATAAGAATTATTGGGATTAGTTGAGAAATTACCCATATCTTGTGTCCAGGCTTTAGCTCCTTCATCCTCTAATAGAGTACGGACTAACAATTTAGCCGCATTAGGATGGGGAGCATTGCTTACTATTAATCCATACGCCGGATAATGGTAACCATTAGTCGGGACGATACCCTCAGCAACACCTAACACTAAATTTTGTTCTTCATTTAATCTTAATTTCCCAACGGTAGAAAAACCAATAGGAGGAGCTGACTGTCCCCGAGTACCAACAGCTTCTGCCACATCATCATCACTTCC
>DHOO01000092.1:64091-68068 GCA_002409975.1 Firmicutes bacterium UBA5388 | reverse complement strand
GGAGTTGTCAGTTTTATTTCTTGACCAAAACACTTTTTATAAGCAGCCGCCATTTCATCCGCCCGAGCGACAATTTCAGCAAAAAAGCTGATGTTTGTTGAAGTGATTTCCGGATCCCTGATTATTACTTTACCCCGCCATTTTTCGGTAGTTAATTCCCATAAATTGGTGACCGGACATTTCTTATATGCTTCAGTATTATACAATATTGTCCGGGGTTGAACTAAAAAGACTAAAGGTTCAAGATAGTCTTTATCAATAACACTAGTGTACATTTCTGGCACGAAATTTTCGACATAGCGAAGTGGTAGTAACTGTTTCGCTACTCCAAGTATATCTTCAGCCATAACAAAGTCCACTGTATTTATACCAGCTTCTTTTTCACGAACTATTCTTTCTGTTAGTTCCATATCACTCATTTTAGCATGCTTAACTTCGACGCCATACTTAGCTTTCATAACGTCTCCGACCCGAGACAATCTCCCAGAAGTGCCATAGGTAACGACTACCCCTTCTTTTTTGGCGTTGGCAATTATCTGGTTCCAATTTTCCGACGCTGCCAGCGTATTTATAGTCAACACTGATGCTACTAAACATAAAATTAATGACACTTTCAACCATAAACCTTTTTTCATTATATTTTTTACCTCCTCTTTAAATTAATGCTCCCAAATTAAGCTGGAAAGATTAGTTTTTTATTCTCCATTGATTCCCCCTTTCAAATTTCAAATTATACCTCACAAAATATAACTAAAAGGTTGGTGGGCACGTTCCCACAAAAGAGAAAAATAAATTACCCAATTATACTTATAAAACCTAATTGTGGGCTGTAAACGTTTACGGTAAAATAATTATACTATATTTTTACCATATCGTCAAGGAAAAATTAATTATTTGTAATTATTCTGTGCCAAAATTGCAATATTGAAGACAAGATATACGAGACATAAATTAGTAATTTCGAGTAATATTCTATTAACTGTAGCAATCTTTTATTGCATATATTATAACAAAATCTTTTTCTTAAAACAATAGCTTTTAAAATCTTATTTACTCTCCCGTCTAATAATTGTAAATTCTTTTTTACCTCTTATTTAAAGTTGAATTGATAAACCACCAAATACTGAAACTACCCTTTACAATAAGGGCGATCAAGGTATATAAAAAAAATCCCCCGACAGGCGGGGAGCTTTAATTCTTGAACGGTTCCCTAGATAAAAAACAATCAGCAAAAACAGTTAGCAAAGAACCATGAGGTAATCCCAGCTCCTTTATCTGTTTTTTCGCTCTCCGTCGATATTCATCAATCAAACCCCAAATATGCTTTGGAACTCTTTCCTCAATAAGCAAGCTTTTGATTTTCTTCTGAACACCAGGTTTAACCTTACCGTCAGCTTTTACTTGGTCTAAAACCTTATTAAATACTGGCTGTTTAGCAATTAAAAGCAAAGGTAAAGTTAACACTCCGTTTCTTAAGTCCTGAAAAACCGGCTTGCCAATATTATTTCCTTCCCCATTTAAATCTAATAAATCATCAAATAATTGATAAGCCGTTCCGAGCTGCCTTCCAAATTCCCCCAGACCAAGACAGATCTCCCGCGGAAACAAAGCCACCTCGGCTCCTAGTTCGCAGACTACCTGGAAAAAACGGGCTGTTTTCTTCTCAATGCGGCTGATATACCTTTTAAACGAAATTTTGCGGAATTTCTCTTTTTCTTCTTCTAATTCCGCCTCGACCATTTCTTTGATTAAAAGGTTTACCCTACTCATTCCCCGCTCTCCGCTGCTCGTATTAATCATCCGGTAAGCGGTGGCAAATAGATAATCACCGATGATCACTGCGGTTTTATCTCCCCATTTCCTCCAAACTGCCGGGCGCCCACGACGAACCTCTCCTCGGTCTAAAAGATCATCATGGATCAGAGTAGCAAGATGTAAAATCTCTATCCCAGACGCCAATACTCTGAGCTGAGGAAACTGGACTACCTTCTCTTCTCCGCCAGCCGCTAAAGTTAATAATTTGCCCCTCAGCCCTTTCCCTGGAGAAGAAAAGATTCCGTTTATTATTTCCATTAATGCCGGAGAAAAATCTAACCCCTGATCGCAAAAATAACTTTCATACAGTTTAACGACACACTCCTCCTCATTGTTTCCACTTACTAAAACAGGCTAGAATTAAAGTCAATCCGTTTACAAAATGAAGAATAATTGTACCGGCGCAAGCCGGTAACACCTTCCGAGCATCATTTAGATTCCTTTTCCCCATCCAATATACCCACCAAGCTAAAGGTAAAGTAAGAACAAAAATAATCAGATATTGAGGTAGTTCTAGCAGAATCAAATTTAGCAACATCAGTAGATAAGCGCTCATTAGTAAAAGAGCAAAACATCTAATACTTCGCTCTTTCCCCATTCTCACCACCAGGTTTTTTTTGCCTGTCACCTGATCCGCTTGATAATCCGGGAATTCATTGATAAAGATTACAGCAGTAATTAGAAAACCAATTGGTAAGGAAAGAAAGAAGGCCTCTTTTATAAAATAACCAGTTAAGGCCCTGACTGTTCCTACTACTAATAAAGGTCCGAAAGCAAAACCAACCATCGCTTCTCCTAGGGCTGTGCCAGCAAGTCGTAAAGGTGGAGCTGAGTAAAAATAGGCACAAAATAAACCAGCTATCCCTAAAAGTATTATTTCCCATCCTCCACCAGATGAAGCAAGCAGCAGAGCGCAGACTGTTCCCACCGTAAAACAAAAAACAACTGCTTTTATACATATATCTCTGGTTATTAGTCCTTCCTGTAATACCCTACTTCCACCGTTAAAAGGGGAGTAATAATTGTTAATCCGGTCAGTGCCACTAAGATCATCATAGAGATCATTAATCAGATTTGAACCGCCATGATAAAAGAAGATCCCTCCTATTACCAAAAGAACACGCAAGATTGGAAGAGGATTACTCTGTCCGGCCACCATTATCCCTAACAAGATGGGAATGAGAGAAGCGGTGAAAAAACGAACTCTCAAGGCTTTCATCCATAGTTTTAACCATTTCATCCTCCCAGCCTCCTGACAGTGAGCCCCCATTCCATCTTAACTTCAAGTTTGATGGGGAAATAAGGAAACTCCTGCTCCCAATTTAGTTGCTTCCAAAGCTTGGGGTTATAGGCTTGAAGGTAACGACCAATTCCAAAAATATCCGCCCCCAGCCCCTGAGCTTTTATAATTACTTTTTCAAGCTCTTCTCTAATCTTCCCGGTCACATTTCTTTCTAAACCTTCCGTCAGTTTCGCCATCGGTCCATGTTTTTCACTAAATTCCCTTGTTTCAAACTTCCCACCTACCTTAATCATTAGCACCCAAGTATTCCCCTCCTGCGCCAAACGGTAGTTAGTGCGAAGATTATTAACTCCCACACTAATAATCTCCCCAGAGTGCAGCGGACATTCCACCTGATAATCAGATTCAATAAATTCATTAAGCAGGATATTAAGTCCTCGCGTCTCAAAATCACTCAACCAACCCAGAAACTTACCATTCTTTAGGACGGCTGCCCCGCCCGTCAAAGCAGTCTCTTTTCCCTTACTAATCCGTGGTAAAACTGGTTCAATCCCCTCATCCGATTGGGTCACCAATAGTTTACCTAAATCAGAAATGTAATTAAAACTACTCCCACTTTGCGGAGAAATTAGATTTAAGATGTAGGTTGACGGTGTCTGACCAATAGGTGGTTGGATATTTAAAACTTCCTTAGCTTTCCCTTCAACAATCGCAATTCTGGTCATCCGCTGAATCCTAAAATCACGTTTAAAATAATCTAATAATTCATCTAACCCAAAGACCTTTACTACTTCCTCACTGATCAAAATTAACCGCGCATGTCCGAGGAAGAGCTGCCGATCCAACTGACGTTGGAGTTGCAGAATACCAGCGATGACCGTATCAGCAGTTGTGCCAAAGACCAGAAAAGGCTTTTCTT
>DHOO01000092.1:58902-63840 GCA_002409975.1 Firmicutes bacterium UBA5388 | reverse complement strand
TGTTGGACCCCCTCTGCTTGCTCTTGAGGTAAATCAAAGGCAATGGCGGTTACAAAAGCCCTGGCATCGATCTCTCTTCCTTGCCAGCAACTTGTCTGAGTAATTAACATGATGATAGATAAAAAAAGGAAGAATAATTTCTTTACACGCATGAGCTCATTCCTATCTGCCCCTTTGTTGCCGTCGCTGTTTGATTAAAGCCAAAATATAAAGAAAGGGAAGAAAGACAAAACTAATAACCAATGTTAAAACGGATATATAGAGACCCCATCGATTCCAGGTAAAATAATTTTTTAAACTAGCACTCAAATAATAAATGAGCGGCGCCATTGCCCA
Source organism: Firmicutes bacterium UBA5388 (assembly GCA_002409975.1). Taxonomy (GTDB): domain Bacteria; phylum Bacillota; class UBA4882; order UBA10575; family UBA10575; genus UBA5388. The sequence goes on along the minus strand of DHOO01000092.1, from coordinate 63,504 downwards.
AACCACCACTGCATGTTTGCTCACTCCAAAAAGTTTACTTAGGGTTAAAGCCGCTAGAAAATAGGCGAGCACTCCGGTAGTAAAGATGGCGGAGATCCAAGAAATAAGAAGAATTAGATCTAACCTTTCTAAGATCACTGCCTCGAAATTCACTGATTTCGCTAATTCCAAGCCAGGCCAAGAAAGATGAATCGTTTCGTAATATCCGAAAACCCCCAGCACTGAGATGGTAAAAAAGGTATAAACAACTACCACGAGAAGGGTTCCCACTACCGTTGCTGTAGAGGCTTTTTGCGGACTACGGATATAAGGTAAAATCATATTAATCGCTGGAAAACCGGCATAAGAAAAAGCGGTGCCAATCTCTTCCCCTAAACGTTCCAACTGGATCTGGTCCTTAGCTAAAAAAGGCAACAGGTGAATCGGTTTAAAATGTTGCCATGCTAAAATGCTGACAAATAAGCCGACGAATAGCGCTATTTCAATCAAAATCTCATTAACCAATGCTAATTGATCGATCTCTCTCGAAGCGCCGTAAGCCATGGTTAAGATAAAAAGACCATTAACAAACCAAGTCGGCGCCGACGGTAAGATTGAAATATTAACCAGTTCCTGCATAACTCGGGTTTCGATTGGAATGAAGGAAAAGAAAAAGAGTGCTAACACCAAGCTAAACAAAATTCCTACTGGTTTTCCCAAAAGTTTTTGACTATATTCAACAATCGTTTCTTTAGGAAACTCTTGCGCCAACTTAACTGCAACGAAGGCAGCCCCAGTAAATAATAATCCGACCGCCAACACCCAAACCCACCCGGAAGCTCCGAATACTCGGGCCGCTGCGCTAGGTAAGGTGAGAACCCCCGCTCCGATTGTAAAGCCCACTAGGATCAAGGTTACCTGACGTGAAGAGAGGGTGCGTAGTTCTTTATTCATCTTCCTTTTCTCCCCCCTTATTTCTCTTCGTAGGGGGGCTAAACAAAGCTTCCCACCAATTGTTAGCTTTTGAACCCTCTCGTTTCACATCGAGGGTTTCATAGGCTAATGGTCGGTTAATCATCGCCCAACGCGGCGCGACCATAAAGAAATCTTTTAGATCCGAAAGCTTTAATGGCACTAATGGAGAAAGAAAAGGAACCCCAAAAGAACGAATTCCCGCCATATTAATCAGCAGTATAATAGTGACCATTGACAGTCCATATAACCCACTAACCTGCGCCACTAACATCAAAGGAAATCGTAAAATCCTCATGGTAATAGCCACCGCAAAACTAGGAGCAGTAAAGGAACTAATTGCGGTTAAGGCTACCACTATTGTCATAATCGGAGAGATTAAACCGGCCCGCACCGCCGCATCCCCCAAGATAAAACCACCCACAATCCCAATAGTTTGACCAAAAGGACCGGGTAACCTAACTGAAGCTTCGCGAAGAATTTCGATCGCCAACTCCATCAAGAGTCCTTCTACATAAACCGGAAAAGGGATCCCTTCCCTAGTGCCTGCAATCTTCACCGCCAAGTTAAATGGGATTAGTTCTGGACTATGAACAGCAAAAGCCACATATAAAGCAGGCAGATACAAAGAGAAAAAAAAGGAGACTAACCTAAGAAAACGCAGGAGAGAAGCCAATGGCCAACGGTGGTAATAATCTTCCGCCGCATAATATAACTCCCAAAAAGTAACCGGCATTAGCAAAACAAAGGAAGTATTATCCACCACCACTGCCACTTTACCCTCTAAAATAGCAGCTACCACCCGATCCACCCGCTCGGTTGTCTGGAGAGTGGGGAACAGACTATAAGGGTGGTCCTCTATAAACTCTTGAAGATAAGCGCTTTCCAGGATACCGTCAACCTTAATCCGCTGTAGTCTACTTTCTACTTCCGCCACCAGCTCCGGTTTGGCGACCGATTCTAAATAAACGATCGCTACATCCGTCTGGGAACGTACACCTATTTTAATGGTTTTTACTCTCAACCCTGGATCTCTAATTACCCGTCTGATCTGGGCGGTATTAGAACGCAAGAGTTCATTAAATCCAACTTTCGGTCCACGAATAGCAGCTTCGGTCTGAGGTTCTTCAATCCCCCGGTGTTCCCATCCCCTCGTGTTGCAGAGCAACACCTGATCATTACCTTCAATGAAAACCGCTGTTTCCCCAGAAAGAATCGCCGTAATGATTGTAGGAAAACTTGACTCAAGGCTGACTTCATTAATATTTAAAACATAATCTTTAATCTGTTGAGCTAAATTTGGGCGGTCATGGGGCCACTCCGCCTCAGGACCTACTTGATAGGTAGTCAGGGCCTCTAAAATATATTCGTTAATCGTTTCCCGGTCCGTTAGTCCATCGATAAAAACTAAGACACCCTTGATTGGTTTGACCAAGTTAAAAGTAAACTCTCGAAAGATCACATCATTACTTTTGCCAATGATTGCTTGTAAATAGTTTACATTGGACTCGAGCTCAGCTCGGAGAAAAGGTCCCTCGCCCTGCTGTTCCTTTTTTTGTCGTTCTTTATTCTTTTTGATCTCCGCAGGCAAACTAGGTTGGCGGAACTTCTTATTTTTCATCCTTAACCTCTCTATAAGGTAATTCCTTATTATTTTATCCTGTAGCCTTAGTGTTTATCCTTTGCCATTTCCCACAACGGTCGCCCCATCCTGAAATTTTATGCTCACTAATTAAAACCGTTACCACCTCACAATGATTGGGACAATCCGGGCATTCAAAACTGTCAACTTCAATCTCGTCTTCACAGAGTTTGATCCCGCGAAAACTTGACTTTTTGAATTCTGCTTGTTCTTCTTTAGCTAAAAGAGCCACACCCCAAGCTCCCATCGTATCATAGTATTGGGGAATAATAATTTCAAATCCAAATTCTTTTTCAAAAGCTCTTTTGATCCCAGCATTTGCCGCTACTCCCCCCTGAAACAAAACTGGAGGCCATATTTCTTTTCCTTTACCCACATTGTTTAAGTAATTTCGTACTAAAGCCTCACAAAGCCCGGCAACTATATCTTCAAGACTATGACCCATCTGTTGCTTGTGGATCATATCAGATTCCGCAAAAACTGAACAACGTCCAGCGATTCTTACCGGATGTTTTGAGCACAAAGCGATCGCTCCTAATTCTGAGATGGAAAGGTTAAGTCTATTTGCCTGCTGATCGAGGAATGAACCAGTCCCAGCAGCGCAGACAGTATTCATGCCAAAATCAACCGCCACCCCCTCATTTATTAGAATAATCTTAGAATCCTGACCACCGATCTCAATTACCGTTCGTACCGTAGGATCAGCTTGTAAGGCTGCCACCCCGTGAGCGGTGATTTCATTTTTTACCACATCCGCTCCTAAAATAGCGCCAATTAGTTGACGACCAGAACCAGTGACCCCTACTCCTAAAATCTGTTCGTCTGTAAAATCATGGGCAATCTTACTAAGAACTTTTTGGACTGAGCGAATAGGGTTACCCTCGGTGCGCAAATATATTTTTTCTAATATCTTGCCACTAGTTTCCATAACCACCAGGTTGGTACTAACCGAACCTACATCTACTCCTAGAAAAATGCCGTCAGCCCTCAATTGATCACTTCCTTACTCCCCTTTTTTTTCGCTGCATTAAATCCACAAAAGCCTCTAATCTAGTCATTAATCCCGCCTCCCCCGAGTGTTCATCAATTACCAAGGTCAAAAGGGGTAAGTTATAAACAGTACTAATCTCCGGGGTTATACTTTGAGCAACAATCTCTGGCATACAAGTAAAGGGGAGCACCTGAATAGCCCCATCTAGCTGGTTAACCCCGGCATCCACCATTTCGGCAATGGTTTCTCGACCATGTCCTCCCACAAAGGAAGGGAGAAATGGTTCAGAAAGTAAAATTGTTCTACGCTTATGACTGGGGAAAAAAAGACCAAAAAGATGTTCTTCCACCCACTGAGAGATCGATAAGTTCCGAACTACCTCCACTCCCATCTCCCCAAGTGTGGTCTCTAAATGGAAATTAACCCTTGGTTCAAGCACCATATAGATCTCACCAATAATTTTTACTCTTAAGGTGGCCTTTTCATTTTTATTGGCTACCAGCCCCTGTAATTTACTTGAGTATTCCTGATAATGAGAGCGCAATTTATTAATGTTCTCCTCTAGACGGATCTTCGCTAAGAACTCTTCATACCTTTGACGAGCTTCGATTTTTACTTCACTTCTTGGAAGATAAGATCGAAAGAGCGTATTTCCCCGATCCAGCCATCGCAGTTTATTCCAAACTAGTCGAAGAATTCTCGTAATCTGATAAAGACGCCGATTTCTAAGCAGAATAGCTAAAGCTCTATAGAGTTCTTCTCGCTTTCCTCCCAAAGGTTCTAAAAGTAACAATTCGAAATCATACCCTAAATCCTGAAGAATTCTCTGTTGAATTTGCGCATAATACCCAAAACGACATGGACCTATTCCCCCTGCCGCAACAATTCCTTCGGCCCCCTGCTCTAAGGCTTCAATATAATTACCAAGGTTAATTTTAAAAGGTAAACAAGCCGCTTCCGGCGAATACTTCGCTCCTAACTCAAAGGTGCGCTTATTAGTAGGAGGGGGCGCCACCGC
>DHOO01000092.1:8225-58754 GCA_002409975.1 Firmicutes bacterium UBA5388 | reverse complement strand
GGGGCGCCACCGCTTGATGACCAAGGCCATTAATTAAGGTCTCAACCGGTATCGATAATAAACCCATGTGAGGGAAAGTCAAACGCAATTATATCTCCTCTTTCTGCTTAATAGATCTAAAAACGCCTCCATTCTGGTAATGACCCCCGCCTCTCCGGAATGCTCATCTAAGTCGAGTTGTAACAGGGGCATCCCTACGGCTTTACCTTCCTTCTTGACCAGTTCACCGATGAGCGCCTCCGGTCCACAAGCAAAAGCGCTTAGGTAGATAACCCCTTCGACCCCCTGCTTCCACATTAAGCGAAAGGAACCTAAAATCCGCTGACCTAAAGTCCAGAATAGAGGTTTTGAAAGATCAGCCAGTTCTATTTCAAGCTGCCGCCGAGAAAACATCTCGGGTACCAGCACCTTAAAGCCTTTATTCCGTAATAGATCGATTGTATCCAGGTTGAGATAAGAATCATACAAACAATAAGGATGTCCAATCAAGCCAATACTTCGACTACTCTTTTCTGTTCTGGGAGTAATGCCCTTGAGTAAAGTAACCTCCGCCTCCATTGGTAATAAACCTCTCTGCAACAGGCGATGGTACTCCGTCAGTACTTCTTCCGCCTTCTTCAAACCTTTTTTAATTGTTTTTCTTTTATAACCAGTAGAAATTTCTTGGGGTAAAGCCTTAATTGAACCCCAGAAACAATTTTTCTCACTTTTCCAGATTAATAATTGATTCTTGCCCACTGCTTGCCTAGTCATTTCCGGAAGGCCCATAAATTTAGGGCAGATGTATTCGTTTTTACAAATACTAACAAATCTAGGGATTAGTAAAGCTTCACACTGAGTTATTAATTCTAGACTATGCCCTAAAAAGACCTTAACTGGGAGACAAACTTCATCAACTGCTGCTTTAACCCCAGCATTTAAAATTGTTTTACCGGTTGGTCCTGAAATCAGGGGCGTAAGACCGATCTCCTGAAGGAAAGTTTTCCACGCCAGACCATACCAGTAATAGAGAAGCGCCCGAGGCATCCCGATCTTGATCATCCTCACCCCTTTATACGGTTTAAAAGTTACTAGCAATCAATTTAAGTAATCATCATTTACTAAGACCATGGAAATTAAGAATCTCCTTAATCGCCCTGGTAGTAATGTTGGCTCCCTGTTCATAATCATCGGCCTGTCCCATTTTCCCAATATCACCAATCCCTACGATTAATGGGATCTTAAGGCCATTAAGGATGTCTACCGTATCCCCTTTAAGCTTCGACCGACCCTCAGTTTCCGGATTTCCTTCTTTATCCACCGGTCCTTGATGAATCTTTCCTTCCCTGGTAATTGAGAAATTAACCGGAACCCCCTCCACTTGATCGGTATTAGAAGCAACCGCCACTACCCCCAATACGGAAAAACGCTCATCTTGCTTGAAAGTCTCTAAGATGCTTTCACCGGATCCTTTCTTTCTTTCGCCCGCATCATCTACCATCACGAGAAACAGATCCTGCGGCGCTTCAATAATTTTTTGCTTTAATTCTTCAGCCGAAAGGGGAGTAGGGTTACCGGCAGAAGAGGAAATAGTCCTTAAGCCTAATTTTGCTCCAGCTTTTTCTATAGTTTTTCTGGCCACCTTATCGCCGTCGGTGATCGTAATAATCTTTTTTTTATTCACCTTTCATCTTCCTTTGTATCTGCATTTTTACCTCAGTTACCAGGTTTCGTAAACGAGGAAGAGAATTTATTATCCCTTGAGCGGCTAGCGGCTTCCCTATCCACTGCAGTCTCATTTTTTTAGAAAGAAACCCTCCGATCCTTGTCGTCATACCAATCACTGTTAAGGTATTAACAAGCATTATTTGGTCGGCTATACCTAAGTGGCAAGCTAAACTAAAGATTGTCCGACAGCAAATTTGGGTCTGGCTATTCAGACCCAAAATAAAAACCTCATTTCCCTCCTCATCATTTCCCATAAAATGAGGTTTTCCCCAATCGTCAGCTTCCGCCAAGTCAAACTCGCGGATGATCATAATCTGTTCTTTAGTAACTAATCCCTCGATCGGCAGCGTACCCAAATGTAGATGAGCAGCAATCACCGATGAATGAGCCCTTCCATAGCAATGATAAATTACTTTCACTCTACAACCCCTTATGAACTGTGGCGACCATTTCTCCGATTGAATTATACTTGCTAAGACCAGATCTAAACCTAATCCCTTTTTTTCCTTCTCTTTTATGGATGTGTTCTTCACAGTTTACAAAACGATAATTTAAGAGATCTTCTCCTAAAAGTGTTACCATTGCTGTTAAAGTCTTAAGAATCAAAGCAGGCTTTTTGCCCACAGCCAGAATGTAGACATCTTCATTTTTTTTGCCGCGTCCGCAATATATTAAAGAGCCCACATTCTGTTGCCAACATCTTGTTATAAAATGGGTACAATTATTGGAAATTAATCTAAACTCTGCTTGGTTTTTAACATTAAGCGGTAAAAAACCGAGATGAATCGCGGCCGCTAAAGGCGCGAAAAAATTAGCGCCTCCCCAATAATATATAACCCTAAATCTTTATCCCTCCCCCGGTGGCTGTTGATCATGATCCGAGTCTGAATGCTCCCCTGAATTTAGATCCCCGGTTAATCTACCCATCTCATTACGGATTTTACTCCAACCACCATTAAGCGCAAGATAGATCGCGCCTCCTACCAGTGCCAACCCGATTAGCCATAATGCAGATTTAAAGGCGCCTTGCCCGACTGAACGTCCACTAACCTTCGATAAAGAGAGTACTTCCTGAGCAGCGGATGCAAAAATAGCCGCTCCCCTCTCCGCTTCTTCCCTACTATTGGTGTGCGCTCCCATCTCAACCAATAACAACCTGGGAGCTAAATCTTGATTATACTTCCCATCTCCATAAAATATCCCTTTTACCAGACCGGGATATTTCTTATCAACTGTCGCTTTTACTTGATAAGCAAAAGCTTCATTCGACTTGCGGTTAGGATTCTGTCGACCTACTACCAGTTGAGCTTTAGTAACAGCGGTATTCTGTACTTGATCCGCATACTCCTCTGGAGGAACCGCATCCCGATGTAAATCTATGAGGGCAATCGGATTTTGTTTTAACAAATTTACAGCGGTCCGGCGTGAACGATCATAGGCCATCGAATCATGAGGATCATGGGGTGTTTTATCATGAAGAATAGTAACCCCTTTTTCTCGCAAAGATTGGGCTAAAGAGTCGCCTACTTTAAAGATGCCTCCATTTGTAGGAATACTGGAACGACCATCAGTAGGAACATAAGATTCATCAGAATGTGTATGGTAGATCGCAATTGGTCGATTTTTTCCTTGCACATATTCTTCTCCCCAAAATAGAGTAGTTATCACTTTTTTTATCCGGGAAAAGAATGAAAGAGAAGCAGCTGCTTCCAAATTAACCCTTTTGACAAAACGAAGATGCGCGGTATCCTCTTTTACCTCTTCCACTCGATAGAGAATATTATCTGACGTTAGATACTGATCACCTTTTTTTACTTGATGAGCTGTGCGCGCGATTATTCGTCCTTCGCCATCAATTAAGGTAAAATAACCATCCACCCGCTCCGTTTCTCCCCAAGCTGGTAGCGCCAATAAAAATACAAGCAAAAATAGAGTCACCTTCAATAAATGTTTGCGCCCGATTTTAGCCATTATGTTCTCCTCCTTCCTTTTGCTCTGGTTCTTTCAACTCTTCTGAACGTTCAACAGAACGAACCGGCCCACCCTGAAAACGCTCCCGCGATTCTCCAATTACCTCCGCTAAAACAACACTAATAATCGCTGCTATAACCAGAGTATCTAAGACTCCAGCCCCTCCAATTCTTGTGGGAGCAGGAAGCCCCTTAATTGCAGTTTCTACAGCATGAGCAAGATCGGCGAGGATAATCCCAACGGTAGCTCCAATAAAAGCCAATCTCCTAGAACGTCCAATAAGATAAGCGGTTACTCCCGCCAGGATCCCCCATAGATATTGAGGTTCGATCAGCCCTTCTTTGATATCAAAGTTATAGAGCTTTGATCCTCCATAGATAATTGCGCCGACAAGCACAGCGCCGATAATCCCTCTCCAAGTCTCTTTACTCGTTCCTGCTCTGACTAACACGTAAATGCTAAGCGCCAGCGGGATAATCGCTCCTCCCAAGTTGATACTAAGAGCAGGCGTTCCTCGGTATAGAGGAATATTAATAAAACTACCTACCACCATCACAGCTAAGACAATTAAAGCTTGTTTATCGTTAAGATAAAGCCGATCTAAAACCTGCTGCGCCAAGCCTAGAAGAATTACAATCCCCACTCCAATCAGAAACACAACTCCTAAACTCATTATTTTCCCTCCTCCAGAAACTGAATTATCCGTGACTACTTATCTCAAATTTTATTATCCCACCTCTTTGAATTCCAATTCAAAAAACTATGCAGTTCCCCACTTGAGCAAGCTGGGGCGCGTGAAATGATAAAAATCAAAGCTTCATCTGGGATTGGCAAAGGCTGCCATTTAACACGAGCGACCAGCGACGGGTTACGAGCTGCGAGCGCTAAAAAGCTCAAAAATAAAAAAACACCAGCTTAATAGCTGATGTTTGAATTCCATTGCCGCCTTTATAGAAAAGATTACGATGACGGGTAGTTTTCCTAGAAGAAAAGGGCTTTCCCTTTTCCTCAGGAAAGCCCCTTCTGAACTAATTTTCACTTTGATCTTTATAATCAATTCCCATCTTTTCAGCGAGTAAATCACCCAAACTAGAAGAGAGCGGCGCCTGTTCAAGTCCAGGAATCGGCGTTTTATTCTTTTCAGAAGCAAAATTTTTCTGTTCCCGAGCTTCGCGTAGACTTAACCCGATCCTTCTTTGCTCCGGTTCTATTTTAATGATCTTAGCAGACACCGTCTCCCCCACCTGCACCACTTCCTCGGGTTTCTCCACTCTTCGCTCACTTAACTGTGAGATATGAATTAGTCCGTCAACACCCTCTTCCAAATTAACAAAAGCGCCAAAAGGAGCAAGACGAACAACTTTACCTTCTATCACATCTCCGACTTTATATTTATCCTCAACCTTAGTCCACGGGTGAGCAGATAACTGTTTTAGGCTAAGAGAGAGCCTTTTAGCTTCACGGTCCACTTTAATAACAAGGACCTCAAGAGATTCTCCTTCTGTCAACCGTTCAGAAGGATGCCGAATTCGCTCCCAGGCAATTTCCGAGATATGAAGCAGTCCTTCCACCCCTTGCCCAAGATCAACAAAAGCGCCAAAAGGAGTCAACCTGGTCACAACCCCTGTTTTAGTCTGCCCTTCCTCTAAATCACGATAAAACTTATCTTCTATTACTTGGCGTTCCTCAGCAAGAACTTCTTTTCTAGAAAGGACTGCCCGATGACGCTCCGGATCAAAGTCAATTAAATAAAATTCAGCTTCTAAACCTTCCAGAGTAGTAAGATCACTTACAAAACCAAGGTCTGCCTGAGAAGCAGGGAGAAAAGCCATAATACCTTCAAGTTTAACTTGAAGTCCTCCCTTTATTGCCTGAACAATTTGGCCCCTCACCCGGCGCCGATTTTTATAATTATCCGCTAACTTTGACCAAGCTATTTCTTCATCCGCTCGCTTTTTTGAAAGAAGCGTCTTTTCATCTTCGGATTTAATCACCATAACATTTATTTTATCTCCAACTTTGACTACTTCCCGAGCTGAAGATATCTTTTCTGCAGTAAGTTCTCTCAGAGGGATTTCTAAATCTGATTTCCCTCCTACATTAACCGCAACTTCATCATCTCCTACTGCCACAATAATACCTTCAACAATACTACCCTCTTCTAGGAGGGGAATCTCTTGGTCCAGTCGCATCTCCCCGTTTTCAACCGCCGGTTCAGAAGCTTCAATTTTATTGACCTCCTCCGTCAGCTGCTCACTTTTAATCTGATTTTCTTCCATGTCTATACCTCCTGCCAAATTTAGTTTCAGCCAGTCAACGACCTCGGAGATCTGTTCTTGAGGAGTCGACGCTCCGGCTGTAACACCGATTAAATTTTTACCCTCCAACCATTGGGGCTTTATCTCATCTATAGATTCTATATGATAAGTTGGGATCAGGGAAGACCCAATCTCGGCTAATTTACAAGTATTAGCTGAATTTTTTCCACCCACCACTAACAAAAGGGCAGCTTTTCTGGCCAAATCGTAAGTTTCTGCCTGTCGCTCGCGAGTGGCATTGCAAATAGTGTTGTAAACTTTTAACTCTTTAACCAAAGGTAAAAGCATTCCTACTACCAATTTAAGCTTCTCCTGATTCTGAGTAGTCTGACAGACTATGCCGACTTTAGGTGAAAACCTTATTTTGCTTAAAGCGTCTAAAGTAGAAGGATTAACCACAATTGCTTGGTTAGATACGGATTCAACTACCGCCTGTACCTCAGGGTGCTGTGCGTCTCCAACTACCATTACTTGGTAGCCATCGCGTAACAACCCTTTGGCTAAATTCTGTTCCTGTTTCACAAAAGGACAGGTAGCGTCAATTACTTTTAAGCCTAATTGTTCAGCTCGAGCAAATATTTGGGGACCGGCTCCATGCGACCTAATTAATAAAACTCCTCCGCCCTCAATGGTTTGCAAATCAGAAATCGTCTTAATCCCTTGACTTTCTAAATCTGCAACTACTCTAGGGTTATGAATTAGAGAGCCTAAAATATAGACCGGAAGATTATGCTTTTTTCTACTTTCAAGAGCAATATTTAAAGCTCTTTCTACCCCAAAACAAAAGCCGGCTTTTTCTCCAACAATAATCTTACCCATTTTTTATCCTCCGCCTCGGACTAACTATTTGGTATTTTCCCACAACGCACGCAAACGAGTATAAATCTCCGCTGTTCCCCTCAGAACCATTTCCTTTTTTGGTTCAACTGTAGCTAAAGTAAAGGCCTCACCAATATATACTTTAATCTGTGGAAAATGAAAAAGTTTAAGCTTTTGTGTACCACGGATAATCATTGGTAAAATACTGGCCCCAGTCTCAGCGGCTAGTAAAGAGGCGCCCTGACGAAGAGGATGAAGTTGACCATCCCGATACCTCGTTCCTTCAGGAAACATACCCAGCACTTTCCCTTGCTTTAGCACCTCAAAGGCAGCCCGGATAGCTGTCCGGTCACTTCGTCCGCGTCTTACCGGAAAAGTTCCCAGTCCAGGTAAAAGCGACCGGAAGATCGGTATGCGAAAAAGTTCCTCTTTAGCCATAAAACAAACCTGCCGTTGACGCAGGCTACAACCAACAACTATCGGATCAATAAAATTTGCATGGTTACTGACGACGATTACAGGTCCATTTTTAGGAAGGTGATGCGCTCCGTAAACTTGAAACCGATGAAAAACTTTCAGATAGAAGGAAAGAATATAAGCAGCAATTTCATAAAGCAATGGAGTCAAACCTCCTAAATCTTAAGAAATTTTACTCGATACTACAAGAAACGGTTCTAAGGTAATTAGGCAATTCCCCTAAGTTATATTAAAAAAGAAGATAACTCCAAGATCCTGTCGACAACTTTCTCAATGCTAAGACTACTGGTATCAATAATCACGCTATCAGTCGCTGGTCGTAAAGGCGCCACCTCTCGACCTGAGTCGAAAGCATCTCTTTGTTTTAAATCTTCTTTAATCTCTTCCATAGAACTCTTTATACCCTTTGCCGTCATTTCCCGCCACCGTCGAACTGCTCTTTCCTCTAAAGAAGCTGTCAGAAAAATCTTTAGTTCAGCATGCGGGAGAACCACAGTGCCAATATCTCGTCCATCCATTACCACTCCGCCCTGGGCTCCAATAAGTTTCTGCCGTTTTACCAACGCTTCCCTCACTCCGGAAATAGCAGAAACAAAAGATACATTTCTAGTAACTGGTACAGAACGAATCTCCTCGCTAACATCTTCACCATCCATAAATAGATGATAAGTATCATCTGGTAATTTCTTAAAGCTCAGTTGCACCTGATTTGCCAACTGAGTTAAATCCTCATGATTATCTAAAGAGATCTTAGTTCGTAACGCTTTTAAAGTAACAGCTCGGTACATAGCCCCAGTATCTATATATAAAATTCCTAATATTTCTGCTACTTGTCTCGCTACTGTACTTTTACCCGAGCCAGCTGGACCATCAATCGCAATAGAAATTTTTCGTGCTCCGGTTTTTAAACAATCATCCATTTTTCCACCTAAGTCCTTAATCATAAGCATTCTCAGGCGCCTCGTCTTCTCCTGTGTGAACCACATATTCATCCTTGGCGCGATGAACAACCTTTAAGGCCTGAATTAAATTTTCTTCCAGTTTTTCTAAGATATCCTGGACATATAAAGATAACTCTTTTTCCACCTGTCGAGCATAGCTATAAGCTTCCGCTTTAAGCGCTTTACATTCTTCCTCCGCTAGTTTAGTTAAGTGATGCTCAGATAGCACTCTTTTAGCTTCCGTCGTGGAACGGGTAATCAGCTTATCCGCTTCTTCTCTAGCCTGTTGGATAATCTCTTCTTTCATCCTAATAATCTTTTCCGCCTCTTGAATTTCAGCAGGAAGAGCAATTCTTATTTTTTCAAGGAGTTCAAAAGCTTCATCGACCATAATTAAAGAGCGTCCAGCTAATCTGGGGCTTTTAGTAAGTATCTCCTCTAAACGCTCAATTAGAAGTAATAAATGGTTTTTAGTCATTTTTCGACCCTCGGTTACTCATCTTTTTTAATAAAGGCTCCAACACAGCCGAGGGAACTAACCCTTCCGGGTTTCCCCCAAAGTGCACGATCTCTTTAATCATGCTTGAGCTAAGAAAAGAATATTCGTTGGCGGTCATCATAAACATGGTTTCAATATCATGATCAAGTTTCTTATTAGTTAGCGCCATCTGAAACTCATATTCAAAATCCGAAAGGGCTCTAAGCCCTTTAATAATCACCTTAGCCTTTTGGGAACGAGCATAATCTACTTGTAAACCAGTAAAATAATCCACGCGCACATTTTTTAATTGCGCTTCTGTTATCGCCTTTTGCAGAAGAACAATTCGTTCTTCTACCGTAAACAACGTTTTTTTACCCGGGTTGTTTCCAACGGCAATAATCAACTGCTCAAAAATTACTGAAGCCCTCTGGATAATATCTAGATGGCCATTTGTCACCGGGTCAAAACTCCCCGGACAGATGGCTATAGTCATTAACAATCAGCTCCGTTAGTTTTATATTTCCAAAATTCCAAGGATATTTCGCCATATACCCTTTTATCGACTCTCACTAGAGATTCCACTTGTTCCTGAAGATAAGCATATTTTGAAATTTCCAAGACAATTTGGCCGGTTGCCGCCAGAAGTGTCAACTGAGAAATAGACTGTAAAACTCGTAACCAGAGATTAGCTTGGTAAGGTGGATCAATTAAAATAAGGTCAAATTTTTCTTCTTCCCGGCTGAATTTAGGTAAAATCTTAAAAACATCCGCCGGGAAGATTCTGACCTCCGCTGCAACGTCTGGAAGACGTTGGAGATTCTGTTTTAGAAGGCGTAAACTCTTCGGATTACGTTCCACGAAACTAATGGACTTTGCTCCTCGACTCAAGGCCTCCATACCCAAAGCTCCGGAACCAGCAAACAGATCCAGCACTCTTCCATTTAGGAAAGTTGTTCCCAAAATATTAAACAGCGCCTCTCTCACCAGATCTGTAGTCGGTCGTAGACCTTGATGTGAAGGGCCCAACAGTCGAAGTCCACAAAATCTTCCACCAGTTACTCTCATCTTAACCCACTTTAAATCCTAATTAATATTATATAATACCAAATTTTACTCTACCGAAAATAAATAGTAATATAATGGTTGTCCTCCATAGTATAATTCAACTTCCGCTCCAGGGAAAAGAGTTTCAACCTTCTCTAACACGTTTTGGGCCTCTTGTTCATTAATATCATGACCATAATAGAGAGTAATAAAAGAATCTTCATTCTGAACACAACAAGAAAGTAAATCAAAGAGCACCAGAGAAGCATCTTTCCCAACACAGGTAATATCCCCTTCCTTTAACCCTATGATGTCACCTTCTTGGATGGTCAACCCATTATATGAGGAGCTTCTTACAGCAAAAGTAACTTCACCTGTAATTACACTTCCTAATGCTCTCGTCATCGCCTCCTGATTATTGACTAAGCTCTCTTCAGGAACAAAAGACATTAAAGCGGCCACCCCCTGAGGAATAGTTTTAGACGGAACTACAGCCACTGGTGTTTCAGTAAGTTCCCCAACTTGTCCCGCAGTCATCACCACATTACTATTATTGGGAAGAATAATTACTTGTTTGGCCGGAACCTTCATCACCGCACGATATAGATCCTCCGTACTAGGGTTCATAGTCTGACCACCTTCAATAACCTCGTCTACCCCCAGACTACGGAAAATATTTTGCAGACCATCTCCAGGCACCACTGCTACTAAACCTACTTCTTTTATCGCTTGCGGTGACTGATCGCGGCGAATCTTTTCCAACCGTTGCTGGCTTTGTTCTACCATATTATTGATATCAATCTCTGATAGTTCTCCCAAGCGCACAGCATAATCTAAGATCAAACCGGGGTTGTTAGTATGAATATGAATTTTTACCGTGTTCTCATCTCCAACCACCAACATGCTGTCACCATGGGGAGATAAATCCTCTTTGATGGTTTCAACCGAAAGCTTTTCTCCACGAAGAATAAATTCCGTGCAATACTGGAAGGTAATTTCCCCCAGATCATAATCGCTGTCAGTAAAACTAGTGGGAGAAACGGTCTCTGGTTTTTCTGCTTGTTCAGCTTTCCTGACCTTGACTGGTTTACCTTTTAGCGCCTCCAAAATTCCTTGGAAAAAGAAGAGCAGACCCTTACCACCAGCATCCACCACTCCTGCCTGTTTAAGTGTAGGCAACATCTCTGGAGTTTTATCCAAGACTATTTCTGCGTGCTTATAGACTATTTCCAGAAATTTAATCAGATTTTTCTCATTTTCTCGAATCTCTTGGGCTTTCGCGCCTGCTTCCCTGATCACCGTTAGAATTGTTCCTTCAACCGGTTTTCTCACCGCTTGGTAAGCCAAAGTGGAAGCTCCGACAATCCCCTTACTAATTTCAGGGATCCCCAACTTCCGCGCTTTCCCAACTGCCTTAGCAAAGCCTCGAAAAAACTGTGAAACAATAACACCAGAATTCCCTCTGGCGCCCATTAAAGCGCCTTGAGCAGCGTGCTCTAAAATATCCGGAACATTATCCGAAGCCTTTTCTGCTTCTCGTAAAGCTGCTTGAAAAGTCAGAGACATATTAGTCCCTGTATCTCCGTCTGGAACCGGAAATACGTTGAGGGCATCAACTTCATCTTTATGCCCCGTAAGCATATCAACGCCTGCGCTAAGTATGGTTTTTAATTTTGGTCCGTCGATTAAATCAAGGCTCAATCCTTGACCCTCCCTACACTTTGCCGTTAAGTCCTGTGCGGACACCAATTACATTAACATTTACTTTAGTGACATTAACCTCAAGTTGGCTTTCAATAGCGTATTTTACATTTTCAATTACATTATGGGCAACCTCGTTGATTCTGGTTCCATACTCAATAATAACGTATAGATCCACAATTACTCGATTGTTGTCTATCCGCACTTCGATCCCTTTTGTCAAGTTTTCTTTACCCAGCAATAACTCGGCAATGCCATCCTGCAAGCTCCGAGACGACATCCCAACCACGCCAAAACATTCTAAGGTAGCTATCCCTGCTACCATGGCAATGGCATCCGGGGCTACGTCAATTGTTCCCAAAGATTTTTGGGACTTGACGGAGAGGTTTCTCTCCACAGATCAGACCTCCTTTTGGGTATAAAATCTTAAACTGTATTCGCTTTCTTTAGCTGAACTCCTGCTCTTTCCGGAAAAATACTACAAAAACCATTATTGACCTTGACTTAAACTCCTAATTACTTTTCTTTCCTTCTTATTATATTACTAAATTTGTTTATTATCTTCTTTTCAAAAACATAATCTCCTCTTTTCAATTTAATTATCTTAATATTATGAATTAATTTCTAAACGGCAGAACGTGTCATTTATTTATTATTAACCGTAATCATCTTGCAGTGGATCCTATGTTATGGTAAAATCTATTTAGTTCAGAATTAAGCCTACTTTGGAGGTGTAAACGAAGTGTCAGCTCGTTGTGATATTTGTTGTAAGGATCAAAAATCCGGTAACCAAGTTAGTCACTCCAATATTAAAACTAAACGTGTTTGGAAACCTAATATTAAACGAATCCAAGCAATCATTAATGGTACTCCTAGAACCATTAAAGTTTGTACCCGATGCTTACGGTCAGGGAGGGTACAAAGAGCAATCTAATGTACCACCCACCCTCAAAAAAGGCCTTTTTTATGGGTCTTTTTTGTTTCCTAATTATATTTAAAGACATCTTACCGTCTACCGAAACTCTCTCAATAAATATAAAGGGGAAAACTGGTAAATGACGTGGTAATAGCTCTAGATGTGGTAGTGTAAAAAATCGGAGGTGGCTAAATTGTTGAGTGAATATCATCAAATGAAAATTTTTACCGGGACTGCTAATCCTAATTTGGCGAAAGAGATCGCTGACTTCCTTGGGGTATCTCTAGGAGGTGTGCGCATCTCTCGTTTTGCTAATGGGGAGATCTATGTTCGTTTTGAAGAGACTGTTAGAGGAGTCGATGTTTTCGTCATTCAACCATTTTCCAATCCGGTCAATGAGACCTTAATGGAACTTTTAATTATGGTTGATGCCCTAAAAAGGGCTTCTGCTGGACGCATTACTGCAGTAATCCCTTTTTACGCTTATGCCCGCCAAGAAAAGAAAACTGCTCCCCGTGAACCCATTACTGCACGGATGGTTGCCGATATCCTTTCGACCGTTGGCGTTAATCGCATAGTAACGATGGATTTGCATACTCCTGCGATTCAAGGTTTCTTTAATATACCGGTTGATCATCTTACGGCCCTCCCTAAACTCTCCCAATATATAAAGGAAAAAAACCTAAAAAATGGCGTGGTAATAGCTCCAGATGCCGGCAGTGTAAAAAAAGCAGAGAAACTAGCAGACTATTTACATTTACCATTAGGTGTTATGTACAAAAGAAGACCTGCCTTTAATGTAGCAGAGATGTCGTTTTTTATTGGTGATGTTAAAGGAAAATCTCCGATTATCATTGATGATATGATTGATACCGCGGGTAGTCTGGTTCAGGTAATAGATGCTTTAGAAGAAAGAGAAGCCAAAGAGATTCACATCCTAGCCACCCATGGAATCTTTTCTCCACCTGCTCTAGAGCGTTTAAATCGTCCTAACATTAAAGAGCTAGTTGTCTGTAATACCTTACCAGTTTCGGAAGATGTGTCTTTTCCTAAATTGAAAGTTCTTTCTATTGCCTCCTTGCTTGGAGATGCAATCCGGCGCATCCATCAAAATGTCTCTGTCAGCGCTCTTTTTGATTAGTTCTTAAGCTTACTGTTCGCCGATCGTCGATTTAAGCACTTCAGGAAGGCTAATTATCGGTTGACCACCAAAATATACCTGTGGCACTTCTCCCATTATGATAGCTTCGGTAAGCGGAACTTCCGTCTTTATTTGCACATTTGATTGGAATAAAGGGACAATAATGCGGACTGTAGTTTTAACTTCTAAGTAAATCTTATGGCGTGTCTGGTTAATCCCAGCCTGCTCGAAAATATCGTGCACTCGACTTTCTACCGTGCCGACGGGAACAATGATGATGGGGATATCCGGCCCGCTTCCGGCTAGTATTTGGCTGCCTAATAGTTGTCCTAAGGGGATATAAATCTTATCTCGCGTATTGACCATCAATTGTTGAACAGCAATCGTAGCATCCGAAGCAAGCCGGTTGATTTCTCCAGTATTTGGTTGCATTAAAACTACCCGTCCCCTGTTATCTACCTTAACAGAGATTAAATCTTCGTAACGAATATTTTTTGCTACTTTCTCTTGAATCGCTTGGTTAATTGAGGTAGTTGCTATTACCCGGGCCCGAGCTTCAGCTTTAGCTTGGATTGTTGGGCGTAACTGATGATCGGCAAAGAGGAATCCTCCGATCAAACAGAGAATAAATAACATTATGAACAGCGAAAAGTTCCACCTCGGAAATTTTAAGGAAAACGATCTTCTCTTTATTCTTTTTAGTCTCATTCTCATTCGGGATCACCACCATGTGTCTTTTTTAAGAAAACGACTACTCTCATCTGGTGTCTAAGGCTTAAATTTAGTTTTATTAATTAAATGAAACTTAATAAAAATCAAGCTAAATCCCAATAATGCGAAAAGTGAGATGGACCGTTGTTCTAAAAAATCTTCTCTTATTATCTTTATGATCTGAGGGAATTGCATAATTACCTCAAGACTTTATTTAACCACAATATATTATGTTTACTTTAATTCGGTAGTCGCTCACGCTGGCTACCGCCCGCACACATGAAATTATGAAAATCTAAGCCAGGTGAGTCGACAAGCTCCAGAGGCATTCTTAAATAGTCATTCATGCTGGCTACCGCCCGTACATATGAAGTGGTAAAAAATCAGAGTCGGGCGCCTCGACAAGCATAAAGGATTTTCCTTGTGGTTTAATTTAAAACCACTCAGTTATGCACTTCCTTAATCTAGTAAAAAAATTTTTACCTACCAAACGGGAGGGGGAAATATGAAAAAACAATATATTCCTTTTGGTTTAAGTTGGTCACTCATAACTATTGTTTTAATTTCCGGGCTTTTAATTGGAATTGCTTCCGGACTTATTTTTGGTTCAAAAATACCCGACAACCCTCCTCCTCCTGTAGAAGCCACTATTATTTATGATGGTAACGGAGAAGTGATTGAGCGTCTGTTCCAGGAGAACCGAATTCCAGTTGATTTTGACCGCATCCCAGAGCAAATGAAAAAAGCTATTATCGCGGTGGAAGATCCGGATTTTTATAAACACCATGGGATTAAATTAAAAGCTATTTTCCGGGCTGTCTGGGTTAATCTTTTAGCCTGGGATTATAAACAAGGCGGTAGCACCATAACTCAACAATATGCTAAAGTTTCGCTTTTAACACATAAGAAAACGATCTCCCGAAAGGTTAAAGAATGGCTGTACGCTATTAATCTTGAACGAAACTTATCGAAAAATGAGATCTTAGAACGTTACTTAAATTATATTTTCTTTGGACATGGAGTCTATGGGGTAGAAGCTGCTGCTCAGCTTTATTTTGGCAAGCATATTTGGGAACTGGAACTTCACCAATTTGCCTTACTCGCCGGACTAATTCGAAGTCCAGAAAATTATTCACCCTTTAAAAATCCAGAGATTGCCCTCAATCGAAGAGCTATTGCTCTTAATAAAATGCTAGAATACAAGTTTATTACCCCTGAAGAGGCTACCGAGGCCAAACAAGCTCCTTTAGATGTTATCACCAAAATGTCGAGAAGGAGAAGAGCCCCTTTCTTTATTGATCATATTATTCAAGAACTAACCCTAAAAAAGAAGCTTTTCACGGAAGAAGACTTATATACCCAGGGTTACCGGATTTATACTACTCTTGATCTTAAGACTCAAACGATCGCGGAAGAAGCTATCGTCGACCTGCCTACTGGTGAACCGGACAAAGATAATGTTACCCAGCCACAAATTGCCATCGTAGCTCTTGATCCTACAAATGGTTACATCAAAGCAATGATTGGCGGTCGCGATTGGCAAAATACCCAGCTCAATAGGGCCACTAAAGCCTACAGACAACCCGGTTCCTGTATGAAACCCTTTGTCTATACCACCGCAATCGATAGTCATAAATTTACACCTGCTTCTGTTATGATCGATGAAGCCGTCGAATACCCTAATGGCAAAGATACCGAGCCTTGGATTCCACGGAACTTTAGCAAGACATATCAAGGACCCGTTCGACTACGAAACGCCTTGGAAACTTCGCTAAATACCATCTCTGTTAGGCTAGTTGATCACTTAGGTGTGAGCGCCGTCTTTAAAACAGCGCAAAAAATGGGTTTAAACAGTCTGGTTTCTACTGGAGAATTTAATGATATTGCGCTTTCGCCATTAGCGCTGGGCGGTTTAACTCGAGGTGTTACCCCGCTTGAACTGACAGCAGCTTATACTCCACTAGCCAATAAGGGGATCTATTCTGAACCAATCGCCATCTTGAAGGTAACTGACAGTCAAGGACGAATCCTGCTGGAGAATACCCCTCAACGCAAAGTAGTGCTTAGAGAATCCGTAGCTTATGTGATCACAGATATGCTCAAGGGAGTAATCGAAAGAGGAACCGGACGCCGAGCCCAGATTGGACGGCCCGCAGCTGGTAAAACCGGAACGACGGATGCCGATACCAATGCTTGGTTTGTCGGTTATACCCCCGACCTTATTGCTGGAGTCTGGATTGGCAATGACAGTCAGTCCCAACCTCTAATTATTAATAACACCAAAATCACCAGTGGCAGCGCTGCTCAAATCTGGGGGAACTTCGCCCGTCGGGCTTTAGAAAAAAAACCGATTACCGATTTTACCCTACCTACAGGCGTTACTACTAATATAGAGATCTGCGCGGAAACTGGTTTTTTAGCTACCTCCTATTGTCCAGAAACGGTTAGTGAAATGTTTATTACTGGCACAGAACCAACCGAGACCTGTCCCAACCATTCTGCTCCCGATTTTGGAAGTAAAATTAATCTTCAAATTTGCTTAGATTCTGGTGCTCTAGCCACCGATTACTGCCCACCGGAAAGAATCATTACCAAAACATATTGGGCGCTAACAAGCGCCGAAACCAATGACGGTACTCCAATGCCTACCGAAAAATGTCAGCTTCATGGGGTTAATACCGAAGAAATGGTCGTTGATATTTGTACTGAATCAGGGCTCTTGGCCACTCCTTTTTGTCCACAGGACAGTGTCGAGACGCATTCCTTTATACCAGGGCAAGAACCAACTCTTCCTTGTAACCTTCATTCCGGGCGTAATAGAAGAATAAGATAGTCGTTCATACTGACTACCACCATATAATCATGTACTATTAATCAAAACTAGGTAAATCGAGAAGCATTAATTCGTTGACGCAGGCTACCGCCATATAATCTAGAAATGTCATTTATATCGATAAAACCCCCGGTTTTTACTTTAACCAGGGGTTTTATTACCCTGCCTTTTCTAAGCTAATTTGTTGTTACTTTAATTTTTGGTCACGTCACAATATATAGAGTGTTGCCAAGCCAGGTGAATCGGCAAGCCTCAAAGGCGTTTATAATGTCGTTTAAATAGATGCCTAAGGTAATTATGCGATTCCCTCACTCCAAAAAACTCGGCATGATCATCCGACAACAGTAATCAAAGAGAAATCCTTCAAAATATACCACATTACGATTTAAAAAACCCATATCCATTAGAGTAAAATAATCAGGTGACAAAACCGAGAGGACAATAGGCGCATCTTTTTCCCTACCGTCTTCTAAAGAAAGAGTTAAGTGAAATAGTGGTTGAATCCCCTTCTCTAACAAAAGGTCGTTTAACTCCTTACTTTCCTCGATTTTCTCTGAGCGAGCGAGACAAGACAAAAGTTCCTTTTTTGCCTCTCCGGTAATTCTTA
The DNA here is from genome assembly GCA_002409975.1 of Firmicutes bacterium UBA5388. Classification (GTDB taxonomy): domain Bacteria; phylum Bacillota; class UBA4882; order UBA10575; family UBA10575; genus UBA5388. The sequence goes on along the minus strand of DHOO01000092.1, from coordinate 41,087 downwards.
ATACTTTTTCGGAATCAGGATCAAAGGTATCCTCAGCACGAAAGAGGTAAATAGCGCCTGCTTTTTCCACCATGGTAAGAAGGTTGTTCTTTGTCTCAAGGGTATGCCGGAAGATCCGATACAATTTTCCAACTTCCATCTCCCCTTCTTTACTCTCCAAAAAATACTCACCTAATTGAAAACGGTCAGAGATCGAAAAGTACTCTTTACTCCCGTCACGGAAAAAAATATATCCGTTGATCCGATCCTGGTTGGGAACAAATTTACTCGGATAAGACTTAGACTCTCTAATCACTCTCCAAATCTGAAATAAAACCTCTGGATCCGCCAGTACTGCTTGCCCCCAACGCTCATCCTCAATCTGCACACTGATGGGAGTGTTTTTATCAATCAACTTAAAGACCTCATCTTTGTCGTCCAAGATCACAAGCTCATTGGTAGTGACACCAAAATTTCTATAATTAAAAAAACCAAGGAACAACAGGCTTATGCAAAGGATAAAGCTAAGAATTACCGCTGAATACCGCACAAAAATTACCTCCGTCATTCCAAATTAAAGCAGATAAAAACTGTAGTTCCGCCACACTCAGAGGTTCTAATTAAAAGTCTTCCTCCATGTAATTCCATAATTTTTTCGGAAATTGGCAACCCAAACCCATGACCGCTTTGCGTATTAACCGCCTCAAGGTTCAACCCAGAGAACCTTTCCCGAATCCGCGCCAACCAATCAGGAGAAATTCCCTGACCATAATCACGAATAGCAACCACAATCTTCTTGGTCTGCTGGTATAAATGGATTTCGACTTTCTCAGTTTTACTATGATTAATAGCATTATCTATAATATTCAGCACAACTTGTTTGACCTTATCGCGATCAATTTCTAAGATAACAGAATCTCTAGAATAAAGACTTAATTCGATCCCGTATTTATCAGCTTTATACCTCATAATCTCAACACTCTCCCGTAACAAGTGATCGAGCGCGCACATCCTTTTATCGAGCTTTAAGGTATAAGTCCTTAGTTTTGAATGACGAAGAATATCCTCAACCATCCGGAGAAGCCTTTTGCTTTCACTTCTAATGTACTTAAAACATTCCTCCTGCTCTTCATCGGAGTCCAACCTCTTGAGAAGATCAGCGTAACCAATAATAGTAGTCAAGGGAGTTCGGAATTCGTGGGTCATGTGGTTAAAAAAGTCCTTCTGTTTATTCTGTTCGGTCTTAAGATTCTCAATAAGTTCATTAAGTTTCGTCGCCATATTATTAAAGGATAGTGCCAATTCTTCAACTTCATCACCACTATTGATCTTAAGATCATCAGTTAATTGATCGTCAGCAAAGGACTGAACCGCTAGTCGTAGTTTAGTTAAAGGCGTTACAATCTGCCCAGTAAAAAAGGAAAGCAAAAGGCCAAGAATCAACAAGACAATTAAACCGACTATGGAAAGAACGATCAGGAGACGGTTCCGAAAAACATCCTCCGCTGCTAAAGGATAGGTAAGCCTCATTACTCCGACCAGATCATGATCGCAATAAATCGGAAAACTAATTAGAAAAACCCGTTGCCGATTCTCTTTCTTAATCCAGTAATTCTTCTTGTTTTCTGCCGCCAATTGAATTCCAGGGTCGTTCCGAAATTTGTTACGTTCTTTCTCACTCACTTCTTGGTATGAATCAATAAAGATCTCACCCAGAGAATAAAAGATCTGACTTCGAAGTTTAACCATTATACTAAGATCTTGATTTAAAAAATAGAGTTCTTTCTCAGAGAGAACTTCTTTCTTATTCCTCGATAAATACTGGTTCAGATACACTTGAAGAATATAACTATCGTTTAAAAGGGTTTTCTTCACATTGAGCAGCTGATACCGGTCAATGGTAAAGACAGTAAACAGAACAATCAGAATTAACATCGGTAGGATGATCAGTACATTCATCTTAATAAGTTTAGCTTTAATCGTCGTTCTCATTACTCTATATCCAATTGATAACCAATACCATAAATGGTTTTGATACTCTCCTTATACTTCCCTAATTTTTTTCGAAGCCTTTGAATATGCATATCAACGGTTCTGGTATCACCATAATATTCAAATCCCCACACCAAATCTAATAATTCCTCACGGGTAAATACCCGCTGACCATTCTCCATAAAAAGCCGGATAAGTTCAAACTCGGTGGGTGTTAATTCCACTCTTTTATCCTCAACGTAAAAAAAGCGTTGATTAACTGCTAAGCGAAACTGACCCCGTTTCAACTCGTGATCCGGCCCATTTGAGGATGAGACTCGTCTCAAGACCGCTCGAATTCTTAAGATCAACTCCCGATTGTCGAAGGGTTTGGTAATATAATCATCTCCCCCTAATTCCAGTCCTAACAACCGGTCTTGCAGCAAAGTTCGAGCAGTCAAAAAAATAACCGGAATCTTCCGCTCTTTAATCCGGCTTTGTAATTCAAAACCACTGATCCCCGGCAACATGATATCAAGTAAAATTAGATCAGGTCTCTCTTTCTCCATCATCTTCAGTCCTGACTCGGCATCTGAAAAAACAGCAGTTTCAAACCCCTCTAGATGCAAGTTAATCTTGATCAGGTTAGCAATAGCCTTATCATCTTCGATGATGAACACTTTCACCTTGAAACACTCCCTATCGGTTTATGCGAACGATTCTTTCCTCCCAAACCTTTAGATACTTTGTTTTTAATTTGGCGGCCAAGTAAAAGTCATAATCCAAATTAATCGGGATGTCAGCCAAAGGTCTGGAACCCAAAGGAATCGGCACATCCGGTCGCGTAGAGATTCGTTCCGTTAGATTAGTATGCAACCGCCCAGCTTCTCTATCAATCATGAAATCAAGAAAGGCGCGGGCAGCTTTAGAGTTTGGACCATTTTTAAGCATAGAGACACAACCAATCTCCCAACCTGCTCCCGGTGGAATTACCGAACAAAGATTAAACCCAAATTTCTTCATCAACAATTGATCGTGAATAAAATTCAGCCCAATCAGATACTCACCAGTGGCTGTCTTTTGCGCTACAGTAAACCCGCTTTCTGTATACAGACCCACATTGGGGTTAAGTTGCTCAAAAAAGGTGAAAGCCTCTTCCTCGCCCCATAATTGAATCAACGAAGCCAGAAGAGTATAACCCGTACCAGAAGTTCTAGGATCGGGGATAATGATCTCACCCTTAAACATCGGGTTAAGCAACTCGGTAAAGGTTGTGGGTTTTTTTACACCTAATTCAGCAAACTCCTTTTTCCACCGGTTCTCATTAACGACAATCGCGATCGGTCCCAAATAAATGCCGGTCCAATATCGATCAGGGTTTTTAAATTCCTCAGGAATAGCAACGGCGGATGGTGGATCATACCTCTCTAATAGCCCTTGGTTGGCTAGAAGTTGGTGCGCATCAGCCGGACCGCCAAGAATAATATCAGCGCGCGGAGCAGAAGCTTCATTGATTACTCTTGTTACCAATTCCCCTGAAGGCATGCGTAAATATGTATAGTCCGCCTTCGTTTTATCACCGAAGAGGTTTAGCAGGCGACGACCTTCTTCCTCATGAAAGGAAATATAGACCACAAGCCTGTGTCCGGTTAGATCCGGATATTCATTCGCCGTGACATTGGTGCCGAAAAGCACCAAAACCAGGCCAAGCATAAGCGCGGTAAATATCGTTGGCTTCATGGCATAGTCCCCTCTTTAATCAGATAAAGAAATTGCATAATTGCCTCAAGACTACAATAAAGCGTACGCAATTCCCTAAGGTAGATATTGGCTATCTGGGAAGAAACTCCTTCCTTAATTGATTTTTTACGTAGCCACACCATACCTCGTAAATCCTTATAATAAATTAATTATAGGGAACTAGTTTTAGCCTTTACGTCAATTATATGACTCTTGCTACTTTTTCTTTAAGAGCTTGTGGGGTAGTAAAAAGAAGTGCGTTGATTCCCAAAGCATCAGCAGCAACTACATTTTCCAACGTATCATCAATAAAGACGGTTTCCTTAGGCGCTACACCTTCACAGGCAAGAATATATTGAAAAAATTCGGGACTAGGTTTTGAGCAACCAATCTGATTTGAGGCATAAACCGCGTGGAAAAATCGGTAATCCCCGCGATTCTGATGATAACAAAAATGCGGTTCCAAAGTATTAGTACCACAAACTACTCGTGCTTCTGTTTTAAGTTTTTTAATCACCTCCACCATCTCCCAATCAATTTCCGGAGTAAAATACTTTCCGAAAAGCTCCTCCCGTACTTCTAAACCGTAAGCTTGAGAGAACCTCTTCCAAAATTCTGCGACTTCGATCGACCCGTTAGAAAGGAGGAGTAAATTAGGACCAGCTAGTCTATAGAATCTTTCCTTCGAGATGTTAAGTTCTTCTGCAATCCGAGGAGAAACATCAAAGTTCCTGACTACAACCCCACCCATATCGAAAATATATATTTTTGCAGCCATCATCTTTTACTCCTTACTCTTCCATCTTTAGCTGTAACCACTTAAAATTAAGATAATGATCAGACCATCAACCCTTAACTGACGAATAAAGATTACTACTGATAAAATATTTAGACATAGTTAAAAAGAGAATGAACATTGGAATACTGGCGATCACCGCGATTGCCATCATTATTCCTTCATCCGTATGGGTCTCCGCCATATACTTTGTAATATACTGGGGTATCGTTTTCATCTCTTCACTCTGAATCACCATCAACGGCCAGAGAAGACTATCCCACTGTGATCTAAAGGTCAAAATACCGAGGGTAGTTACTACCGGACCACAGTTAGGAAGAACAATCCGGCTGAAAATATAAATTTCACCGCCCCCATCAATTCTGGCGGCATCCAAGATCTCCTCAGGGAAAGTAAGTAAAAACTGACGCATCATAAATACCCCAAAGGCAGTGGTTAGAAAAGGCAGGATTAACCCGAGATAAGTATCTTGAATCCTCATTTTCATCGTTACCATATATAGAGGGATCATAATTACTTCAAACGGAATCATCATCGTGGCCATCAAAGCAATAAAAACAATGTTTCTTCCTTTAAAGTAAAATTTAGCCAGTCCGTAACCAGCAAGCGAAGATAAAAGAATAGTCGTCAAAGTAACTGAAGATGCAACGATAAATGAATTTAATATATTCCGCAGAAATAAAAACGAACCATCCGCTCCCCTAAGGCCAAACCAATAATTTTGCCACTGAAAAGTACTGGTAATCCAAGGGTAAGGCAATTTCATAATTTCGATCGCCGGCATAATAGAGGACGTAAACATAAATACCAGTGGAATAAGGACAATAGTAGCAAAAATAAACAGAAATATCCATATTAATAGTTCCCAGCCCCATGAGGCTTTAGAAGTATTCATTAATATCCCCCTTTACTACTTAAACTAGCTCTAAACCAACTTAGACCGTTAGCTAGTTAAGTGTCCGTAACTAAATACTTCGCTATTACATATAAGTTACATTCTCACTTTTAGAAGCTTTAAACTGAATCCAGGTAAGAACAAGCATAATCAAGAAGAGAATCATGCTCATGGCGCTGGCACGGCCGATCCGGTGGTCCCGAAGAGCAGTTTTATAGATATTTAAGGTGATCACATTAATCGGTTTTGTCGGTGAGCCCGCGCCCGTAAAAAGATACTGGGTGCTAAAAGTTTTTAGGCATTGAATCATCGCCATCACCGAAACTAAAAGTGTTGTCGGTTTAATCAATGGAAAGGTAATATGCCAAAAATCTTGCCAGCGACTGGCCCCATCAATCTCCGCCGATTCATGAAGACTCCTTGGGATACTGCCTATTCCCGCCACAAAGATAATCGTGAAATAACCAATATATTTCCAAAAATAGACAATTGTTGTGGACAGCCTTAACATGTTCGTAGCAGCTAACCATTTGTGATCGATGCCTGGTGTATGACAAATAAAGTTTAAACCTTGATTAGCCAGCCCCCTAGGGTCAAAAATCAGAAGCCAAATCAACGCCGCGACAATTGAAGATAATAAGGCTGGGGAATAAAAAATCATCTGCAAAAGAGTCTGTAATCTTTTTCTCGAGATGATCAAAGCAGCCAGCAACAGACTAAAAACCAACAGTAAAGAGAAAGTTCCAAGCGAAAAAAGAGCTGTAGCTTTCATCGAATTCCAAAAATCGGCCGATTGAAACAGATACGTATAGTTTTTTAAGCCGATAAACTCTGGTGGTTTTAAGGAAAGAAGGTCTTTTTTCGTCAAACTCATGTAAAAAGCATTAGTAATCGGATAAAGACTAAAGAGCATAAAAAAGAGAAGAGTAGGAGTAACAAAGATCCAACCCCAGCGAGCTTTTTTCCGTTCCATACTCCAATGCTTCTGTTTTTTATTCAAAGTAATCATTTCTGACATGTTGCTCACCCCTTAATCGGTCACCATATTTGTTTAGAAACAATAAGCTTGGTTGTTAATATTTTATGACAAGTACTCGACTAAAGGAAGTCCGGGTCTTACGACCCAGACTTCCAACCACTATTTACTATTCTTCATCAAGAACTTCCTGAAGATTTCGCCTTAAGTCTGCCAGGGCTACTTCACTTTTCTCATTGGAAAGCATTACCGCTTCAATTGCCTGTTTAATATATTGTTCAAACTGATAACCATTCTCATGGAGGAAAACTGGTTTGGATCTAGCCATATCATCCATAAATACTTTAGTGTACGGCAAGTTTTTGAATAGATCTGACTCCACTAAATCTTTTCTGGGTTGGATCAGATTAACTTCAGTTAAATATTCCAAGGAATGGTCCAGCATATATTTGATGAACTTCCAGGCAATTTTCTGCTTGGCTTTGGGGATTGAAGCATTTACCATCAGATAATGCCCGTAATAGGCGCAACCTAGGTTTTGCACCGCATCTTTAAAAACCGGAAAAGGTGCGACCATCCATTCACCACTGTCGTAAAATTCCGGATTATCCTCTTTCAATCGGCCCTCCTGATAAAAACCGCTCAGGCACATAGCAATATCATTATTATCTTTATCAAAGATTTTTCGAGCATTAACATAAGTCGGGCTTCCTAAATTCCGGCCATGAGGACCCCACTCTTTCATGAAATTGAGCGCTTTAATCCATGCTTGTTCATTTACAATCGCTTTTTTCCCATCTGCGCTAATCAAATCTCCCCCTAGCTGCTGTACCATGGGAAGGAATGAGACCAGATAATAAGGATAGCGGAAATCAAACCCCCGACGAGTTATGATCTCCCCATCCCTAAGCACTAATTTTTCGGAGATATCCGCCATCTCTTCCCAAGTTTTTGGATAATCCTTTTCCGGATCCAAGCCAACACTTCTGAAGATCTTCTTATTAATAAAGATACTCCAATTAGTTAGTTCCAAAGGTAATCCATAGATTTTTTTGTTCATAGTCACAGGCTCAAAAGTATTCGGAGCATAATCAGCCTGCAATGCTGCCAAATTTTTGTAGCCCAGAGATTGATAATCAACCGCTGCCACCCTTTGGTTGTAAATGTACCCATATTCCTGCTCAATAGGAAGGTTGAAAATGTCCGGACCATTGTTCGCCGCAAAAGCTGTGAGGACAATGTCCCCCATTTTACTAGCTTCATTGACTACTCTTTTAATCTCGACATTTGGGTTCATCTTTTCAAATTCAGCAATGTATCTGTTTTCAATTCTAGTTCGATTATCATCGGTATGGGTCCAATAATTAATCACTGTTTTCTTTGCGGACAAGCCGCTAACTGAAGAAACGAGAAGAAAAAGAAGCACTGCTAAACACCAAACTTTTTTCACTGCATTTCCCTCCTTTATTATCTAGGAATCTTATCGACCCCTTACTTTTTATTGTAGGCGATAATAGTCATGAAATTATCTATAACTTGTAACTTAAGTGTAACGTTTACGGTAAAAAGTAACCGGAGGGATTCCCTCCGGTTAAATTCATCCTTTTAAGATTTGATCAATCCGCTGTAATTCTTCAACGCTAAAGGGCGCGCTATTAAACCCCCATCTTTTGCAGTAACCTTTCAAAAGCTCGTAGAAATCGTTGGTCATCTTCTTTTGTTCTCGCCTTCGGTCCGCGTGTCCGTCCTCCCCTCCGCCGGTATTCTGCTTTTATGTGCCTTTCCTCCAGAAGAAAATCAATATTCTCTGCATTAAAAATTCTTCCCTTCGGGTCAATAACCGCCACCCCTTTGCCACAAGCCACCGCTGCCACACCCCAATCCTGAGTTACCACAATATCCCCTTTTTCCGCTTTATTGAGTAAAGCAATATCTGCTGCTTGATCCTCATCACCCACAATTAAGTGATTTTTCTCTGCATGAAAATGATTAAAAGACGAGACCGTCAAGATTTGATACCCCTTGACCGCTTGCAACCGTTTAATAATCGCCAATACCCCCCGAGGACAGGCATCTGCATCAATTAATACTTTCATCAGTTCCTCCCAACTAGATTATAAAGTCCCGCCGTTCCTAAAATTACTAAACCAATAAAATAAAAAGAAGCCAAATTTTCGACCACAGCAATTTATCAGGCTTATACTATGGTATTGTGGCTAGCTGGATTATGGGGAGAGCAGAGCTTTTAATTGAGGCTGCTAAAGTGGGCAACGCGCCTTTCTTCTAAAAAATTAGTTTTTGCCTACGAATCCAAATATTCTCTAAAAAACCAACGGCTAATAGATTTGTAATGATGGAACTCCCACCGTAACTGACAAAGGGGAGAGGAATCCCGGTGATCGGCATAATCCCCAGATTCATCCCAATATTCTCTAAAATATGAAAGATAAACATGGCCATAATACCAGCAGCCACTAATGTCCCATATTTATCTTTAGAGTGCTGAGTAATAACAAGGCATCTCCAGATCATGGTAAAATACAAGCTAAGAAGAACAAACCCCCCCAAAAAACCCCATTCTTCACAAAGAATAGCAAAAATAAAATCTGTATGATTCTCAGGAAGAAACCCCAACCGTCCCTGAGTGCCTTGGAATAAACCTTTTCCGGAAAAGCGCCCCGACCCCACTGTAATAATCGCCTGGCGAACATTCCAGCCACTACCGGTAGGGTCACTCTCCGGGTTTAGAAAAATTGTCATTCTTCGAATCTGATACTCTTTAAAGGGAAGAGGCGTACCAAAATAATAATGACTAAGAAAAATGAGAGTAAGGATAATCACTCCTGTCAAGATTAGACCAAGTAAGAACCGACCATTGTACCCAGCGATGTATAGCATGATGAAGAAAAAGAAGAAAAAAACCAAGGTTGTTCCCAAATCAGGTTGTATTAAAATAAGAATTAAAGGTGGCATAATATGAAAAAAAGGAGACCATAAATCCCAGAAGGAATCTATTTCTTCTTTCCCTGCCAAGTGCTTGGCTAAAGTAAGAATCATCATCAGTTTAGCAAATTCGGAAGGCTGCAAGGAAAAAGGTCCGCCCACATTCAACCAGGATTTAGCGCCTTTAATCTCAAGCCCCAACGGTGAAAGCACAATCAGTAACAAAAAAAGATTAAACCCGTAAATGATCTGGTACATAAGATCCGGTAGCCGGTAATCACTAAACATAATCAAGATCATTCCAAGCACACCAATAATAACCGCAACCAACTGCTTCTTTACTAGCATAAACGGTTCTCCACCCGTTAACGCTTGATTATTTCTGGTAGCGCTATAAATCATCACTAAACCGATGAGCACCAGCAAAAGCACGGAGCCTAATAAATAATAATCAATATTTTTGAAATACTTTCTTTCCCACACCGTAAGTCACCTTTTCCTGAAGATATTCTCCATTTGCTGGTAAGAAGGTTTGCTAATCCAATGCGCGACGCACCTTAACCACAGGAATATTAGCCACCAGCTCAGCTTTTGTTTTAGAAGCAGTCAATTGAATATCCATCTGTTCTTCATCAATCTCCACATATTTTGAGATCGCATTGATGATCTCCACCCGTAAAAGCTCAATTAATCCAGTGGAAACCTGAGCTCGATCATGAACCAGAATAAGACGTAACCTTTCTACTGCTTGGCTTTTACTAGGGGGGTCTTCACGAAATAATTTCATTAATTCCAGCCCCTTTCACTCCTCTACTTAGAAAATAGCTCTAGTTGATTCACCCGACTTTGATTAATACACTAGCCGTGTACATGCGGAAGTCGGCATGAGCGACTCGGCAGCCAGCATGAGCGACTTCCTACAATTCTTTCCCCTTAGACTTCATTTCCCGTGCAACATATTCCAAAATCTACCGATTATTCCGGTATCAAAGGACATGAAGGGAACAGTCTCTCCTTCCAGACGTCTAACAATATTTTTAAAGGCTTCACCTGCCCTAGAATGCTGATTTAAAATTACTGGTTCCCCTTTATTGGTAGCAATAATAATTTCTTCATCTTCAGGAATAATCCCTAATAATTTGATAGCTAAGGTATGATTAATATCATCCACACCTAACATTTCTTCTTTCCTAACCATATCGGGACGTAAACGATTTAAGACCAGCACCGGCTCTTTCTTCTCTTTATCCTTTTCTTTAGCATTAAGCCATAACCCGATAATCCGATCCGCATCGCGTACTGCCGGTACTTCCGGAATAGTGACCACAATTGCCTCTGACGCGGCCGCGACCGCATTGTCAAAACCCCGCTCGATTCCAGCCGGGCAATCGATTAAGACATAATCAAACTCTTCTTTTAATTCATCTACAATCTCTCTCATCTGTTCAGGGGTGATCGCATCCTTGTTTCTAGTCTGAGACGCGGGCAGAAGAAAAAGATTCTTAAATCTTCTATTTCTAACTAAGGATTGCCGTGTTGAACGGCATTCTCCCTCCGCCAAATCCACCACATCGTAGATAATACCACTCTCCATACCCATCACCACGTCTAAATTTCGCAAACCAATATCTGTGTCGATCATCACCACTTTCTTCTGCTGAAGAGCCAAACCAGTACCAATATTAGCAACGGTAGTGGTCTTACCCACTCCTCCTTTACCTGAAGTAACGACAATTACCCGTCCAGCCATTTATATCCTCCTTTAACCCCTATAATCTCTGAACCACAATCTTTTCTCCTTTTATATGCGCTATTTCCGGGCCCTGTCTTTCTTCTCTTCCCTCTGGAGTTCTAGAAAATATATGAGCGATTCTGAGTTGAACTGGGGAAATCGTCAAAGCAATAATCTCTGCTTGTAAATTACCCCTGGCTCCGGCATGAGCGATCCCTCTTAGCGCTCCTAGGATAATAATATCACCTGAAGCTACCACTTCTCCCCCCGGGTTTACATCACCTTTAATCACAATATGACCATCATTCTCTAGACGTTGCCCGCTGCGGACTGTTCCTTTGAAGAATAAAACTTCCGCTTGCTTTTCTTTCTTTTGTATTTCTCTCGGCCAGGGGTTGAAACGTTTTTTTTCTAAAGGATTAAAAGACTTAATCGTCATCCTATATTTAGCTAATAATCTTTTTAAATCCCCATGTTCACTGGGGGATAGCTTTCTTTCTCCTATCTCTACTAAAATGGCGCCACCTTGAAAAAAATTTTTTGCTTGCTTTAATTGTAGATCGAGAATTTCTAACCAGTGAGCAAATGATTTTTCTTCAGGAATGAAAAGGGTTAATCCTTGTTTTAGTCCCTTAAAAACTAACTGGTCAGATAAGAGAGACTTAGTAGCGGATAATAACATATAATACTCCCACCTTAGGCGATTTTATCTTTAATTTCCACACCCTGATCAAAATTCCTCCTGTCAACCCCGGACTTATTCGGCAAACTGCTCTTGCTTGCTATCTCCTGTTTTTTCTGCCATCGTTGGAGAAATGCTTTTTACCGTAACAGATGATTGCGGTTTAACTTCAAAATATTCTTCATAAATTTTTCGAGCAATAGGAGCAGCAGCTTGAGATCCAAAACCACCTTCTTCAACTACGACCACCACCACTAACTCTGGCTGATCTGCCGGCGCATAACTGGCAAAAAAAGCATAGTCGTTTTTCCCTTTATTCTCAGCCGTCCCTGTTTTCCCAGCCACTGGGATTTGTTTTAAAGGAAACCCTTGAAAAGAGTATCTGGCAGTTCCTTCAGAGACAACCTTGCCTAAACCTTCCCTTATTACCTCTAAGGTTTCCTGCTTTAATTTAATTTTTCTTAGCACTTTTGGTGAAAATTCCTTGATTGTCTCCCCTGAGGCCGTAGTAATTTTTTTTACCAACTGGGGTTGGTAAACATTACCTCCATTAGCAATAACCGAATAGACCTGGGCTAACTGAATAGGAGTAACATTAACAAAACTCTGACCGATCGCGATTAGCGCTGTTTCCATCGGATACCAAACTTCGTGTCGCATTGTCCTTTTCCAGTCGGGATCTCCAACCAACCCTTGAAGTTCTTCCGGTTCTAAATTGAGACCAGTCTTGATCCCCAACCCTAAAAGCTTGGCATAACTCGCCAGCTTCTCCGGTCCTACACTAAAGGCTAATTCAGCCATCACGGTATTACAAGAATTTTTAAGTCCTTCAATGATATTCTGCTTTTCATGGGGGGGATTACATCTTAATTGACTATTGCCTACGCGCACCACCCCAGTACAATAAAAATGCTTATTAGTCGTTACTAATCCTTCTTCTAAAGCCGCAATCACGGTAATTGGTTTAAAAATAGAGCCTGGCATAAACTGTCCTCTGGTTACGCGGTTAGAAAAAGGGTTAAGCGGGTTGCTTTTTAATTCATTAAAAGCTTTACTGGAGATATTCCCGACAAAAAGATTAGGATCAAACTCCGGATAGCTCACCATCGCTAACACATCCCCATTTCTGGGATCCATAATCACAACCGATCCGGCCTTAGCCTTGTTAATATTAGGATTAGTCTGAGACTGGGCCCACGCTAAATGGTCTCTAATCGCTTTCTCCGCCGCATCCTGCAGTCGAGCATCAATAGTCAGATGAAGATTGTTACCAGGAAGATATTTTTTTTGCTCTAATACTCTGATCGGTTGACCAACCCGGTCTACCTCCCAGATCCTAACCGCCTCTTCCCCTTTAAGATAAGAATCATAGGTTTTTTCTAAGCCCATCTTCCCGATTTCATTACCCAGACGATAACCCAAACCTCTCATCTTTGCTAACTCTTTTTCATCAATTTCACCAAGATAACCAAAGAGATGGGCGGCCCATTCTCCTTTTGGATAAAAACGGACTGGATAATCATCCACCACCACCCCTGGTAAATCAAGTTTGGCTTCAAGGATTTGCCCAATAGTGGCGGCATCTACATCCTTTTTTAAAGGCACATACTGGTCTTTCTGATACTTGGAGCTATCTTCCATCCGGCGGAATAATTCTTCTTGTGAAAGATCTAAAACCCGACTTAAAAAAGCAACAACATAAGGATTATCTTTTATATCTTCCTGTACAACAGAAACGACATGTGATATTCTGCTGGTGACCAGTAAGTTATTCTCCCGATCATAAAAATTACCCCGCGGGGCAGTGATCAGGATCGGTCTAGTTCTATTCTTACTTGATTGCTCGAAAATCTCTTCCCCTTTGATAATCTGAAGATACCAAAGACGTGAAAGGATCAGGGTAAATATGATAAATACCAACACGGTTACAACCTTTATTCTTCTTTCTAATCCTTTAATTGTACGGTTATTCAATTTATGCACCAACCTTTACCCGTTGCCGATAATAGCTAAGGACTTTCAAGAGCCCAATATAAACAGGTCCGGTCAGCAAAAGATGATAAAAGCAGAGAGGAAACATGGAGGAGAAAAGCAGAGAGAAAAACTCAATCCGCCAACCAAAAGCCCGCAAGACGCTATAAGAAAGAAACTCTGAGATAATCGTGCCCGCAAAAATAGAAATGATCGGCACAAAAAGGTTCCCCTTAAAAACCATCTTTGCCAAATAACCAGCGCCTAACCCTAATAGACCTAAAATCATTATGTTGATCCCCAAAATGCCTCCACTAGCTAAATCTAAGCATAAACCCCCGATTAAACCAAGGCTCAACCCTTCAGAGGTTCCTTGTAACAAGCCGTAGCAGATCGTAATCACTAAAACTAAATTCGGAACCACCCCTAAAAAGTTAAAATGATGGAAAACTGAAGTCTGTAAAGCAATCGGAAGCAAGATTAAACCAAAGATTTTCCACGCCCACAAGCCATCTTCCCTCCTCTAGTCACTTCTCCTTAACAACATATACATACTCCATACGACTGAAATTGGCCGCGGGTTTTAAATAGGCTTGTTGTTCGTAACCATCTTCTGACTCTTGTACTTCTACAATGTAACCGATTAAAATGTTTTTGGGAAAATACAGACTAGACTCGGCTGTTAAGATCCGGTCTCCAGTCTGTAACTTTACACTTAGATCGGATGATTTAACAAGACACAAACCTTTACGTCCTCCGCCATAAATATAGACCAGCTCTCTAGTGCGCTCAATCACACCACTCATACTATTGCCACCACGGGGATCGGTAAGGAGAATAACTTCGGACGAAAATGGCTCCACATTAAGGAGTCGGCCGGCGATCCCCTGCTCAGTAATGACAGGCATATTCCGTGTAAACCCATGGTTTTTTCCTTTACCAATAACAATAGTAGCGCTTTTATTACTAGGATTTCTGGCCACAACTTCCGTAGGAATCAATTCCAGACTGGAACTAGCTCTAAATTGCAAAATATCCCTAAGCCGTTCATTCTCTGCTTTCAACTGTTCTAGCTGAGAAAGTTTAGTAGTAAGCTCTGATAATTGCTGACGAAACTGATAATTTTCCCGCTTCAAAGCCGCCAGTTGATTTAAAGTCTCCCAGGTGTCAGTGGTAAAAGCAGTAATATAATAAAGCGCTTTTTGAAAGGGATATAAAGCAATATTAAAAACTTTTTCCGCCCAGATTTCCTTCTCCCGTTCCTGGGAAGAGTAAAACATTAATCCGGTAATAATCAGAAAACATATTGCTAAAGTTACTAACAAAACCCTTTTTTGGGCTAAAGGTTGTAGCACAATACCCGCCCCTTTTCAAAGCCTTCTTAGCTTAGCGTCGATTAGAGATTAAAACTTTACTCAAATCATCTAAAGCATCTAATGCCAAGCCTGTGCCTCTTGCACAACAGGACAATGGATCCTCCGCCACTTGCACGGGCATGTCGGTCTCTTCCGATAATAGCCGGTCAAGCCCTCTAAGCAAAGCTCCTCCTCCAGACATCACTATTCCCCGATCTAAAATATCAGCAGCTAATTCAGGAGGAGTTTTTTCTAAAGTCATTTTTACAGCTTCAATAATTGCCGTCACAGGTTCAGCTAATGCTTCCATCACTTCTCGAGAAGAAAGCGAGATCACTTTTGGTAACCCGGTGACCAAATCCCGCCCTCGCACCTCTATAAACTCTTCATTCTCTTGTGGATAAGCAGAACCAATCTCCCTTTTAATCTCTTCAGAAGTTTGTTCGCCAATCATGAGATTATAATTTCTCTTAATATACTGAGAAATAGCTTCATTCATCTCATCCCCAGCCACCCTTATGGACCGACTAGTAACAACTCCCCCTAAAGAGATCACCGCTACTTCTGTAGTGCCACCACCAATATCAACGATCAAATTTCCGGTAGGTTCCTGGATCGGTAAACCGGCGCCAATCGCTGCCGCCATCGGTTCTTCAATTAAAAAAACTTCCCTGGCTCCAGCTTCTCTTGCTGCATCCATAACCGCCCGTTTTTCAACCTCAGTTACTCCAGAGGGTACTCCCACAACCACCCGTGGAGCAAAAAAAGTCCTACGCCGACCCGCCTTTTTGATATAATATTGAAGCATCCTCTCTGTAACTTCAAAATCAGCGATTACCCCATCCTTCATCGGTCGAACCGCAATAATATTACCGGGAGTCCGCCCTACCATCTGTTTGGCTTCGCTCCCAACGGCAATAATACTCCCGGAATCCCGATCAAAAGCAACTACCGTCGGTTCTTGTAGGGCTACACCTTGACTTTTGATATAAACAAGAGTATTGGCTGTTCCTAGATCTATTCCCATGTCTCGTGAAAAACGTCCTAGTAAAAAATTGAGCATGTATATTTTCCCTCCGGTTCTTAGTAAATATTTAAGTTTTTGGGATCGGTAATTAATATTCCTTAATTGAAGAAACTGCATAATTACTTTAAATAATTATACAATTCCTTGGGATTTAGAGCGTTCCTTCTTCTTTCATACTGTAATACTTATTGTTACCGATAATTAAATGATCAAGAATGGGAATACCAAGTAAATCGCCAGCTTCTTTTAACCTACGGGTCAGGTTTAAATCCTCTTTACTGGGACGGGGATCTCCACTTGGGTGATTATGAGCTAAGATTAGAGAAGCGCTACTTTGCCTAATCGCTGCCTTAAAGACTTCCCGTGGATGAACCAAAGAAGCATCTAAGGTGCCAATCGTAATCGTTTCAGAAGTTATAAACCGATTTTTGGTATTAAGATGAATAGTAATAAAATTCTCCTGATCCAAAAACCTTAACCGTGGCATCAGAAATCTTGCTACCTCTTGCGGGGAAGAGAAAGAATCATCCTGAGTGAACTCGGAAGTCTGTAACCTCTTCCCTAATTCAAAAGCTGCCAGTAATTGAATGGCTTTACTTTTTCCCATCCCTTTTACCGTCGACAACTCGCCGATACTAGCTGTCGATAACCGCTGTAAAGTTTGAAATTCCGCCAGTAATAACTTGGCCATCCCTAACACGGAGAGATCAAAAGTACCGGTGCGAAGAATAATAGCCATCAATTCAGCATTTGAAAGGTTTTCTGCTCCAACTTTCTCTAAACGTTCACGAGGCCGTTCTTCAGAGGGAAGGTTTTTTATTGACGGTCCGGGCAATGGTTTTCACCTCCGGTAAATTAAAACCATAGTCTTTTAAAAGTAGAGCCAAACGGGCTAGCGGTAGACCCATTACATTATAAAAACATCCTTCGATCCGGTCAACTAAGACCGCGCCTACCCCTTGAATCCCATAAGCTCCTGCTTTATCCATTGGTTCACCTGTCCTCAGATAGCCGTCAATCTCTTCAGTTGAAAGAGTACGAAAATGAACCTTTGTCATCTCATACGCAACAACGCTTTTTTTGCGATGAACAAGCGCAAGCCCAGTAAAAACCTGATGCCACCTTCCCGCCAGGGAAGTCAGCATCTTTCGAGCCTCTTCCTCATGATCAGGTTTACCTAAATATTCCCCATTCATAACCACAATCGTATCGGCGCCCAGGACTAAACCATCACTGGTTTCTTGCCGAGCAGAAGTTATCTTCCAGACCTCTTCTGCTTTACCCCGAGCCATCTGCATAACCAGCTCTTCGGGGGTGGAAGAATAAAGATCCATTTTTTCTTCAAAAGTACTGACCATTACTTTAAAGTCCAATCCCAGCATCCGTAGAAGATTCTGGCGGCGCGGGGAGGCCGATGCAAGGATCAACTGGCAAATCGGAACCACCTCCGGCAGAGCATCTCAACAAAAAATAAGTCCATTAATATTATTTCTGCTAGACAACTTCTCTTTCCTGCTTTTTTTCTCCTTTTATGGTTTTCATCGGACATTTTGTTACGCAAATACCGCATTCCGTACATAACTGAGGATCGATCCGCGCCAGATTATTTTCCACAGTAATCGCCTGGGTCGGACATTGTTTTTCACAAATTCTACACCCGATACAACCAACTTTGCATACTTTCCTAACTTCTACCCCTTTATCCTGATTCATACAGAGAACAGTCACACTTTTATCCACTGGCCACAGCGTAATCAAGTGACGAGGACAAGCCTTAACACACAAGCCGCAACCAGTACATTTTTCTTCATCAACAATCGGCAAACCATTATCTGACATCGTAATAGCTTCAAAAGGACAAACTTTAGCACAATTTCCAAGACCAAGGCATCCGTAAGCGCAGGCTTTTGCTCCCCCTCCCAGATTCTGGGCAGCGCTACAATCCTCAACACCTAAATAAATAAAACGTTGTTGGGCTTCTTTCTTTCCGCCAGCGCATCTTACTTTAGCGATCATACGTTCAGCGGCTGAGGTTGCTTCCACACCCATCACTTCCGCAATCGAGCTATAATCCTTCGTCACCGGGCAAGCCGTAACTGGAGCCGCGCCAGAGACAATAGCCTCAGCTAAACCTCGACATCCCGGATAACCACAACCTCCACAGTTCGCTCCGGGAAGCAAAGCTTCAACCTCATCAATTCTCGGGTCGCTTTCTACCTTCAGCTTACGAGAGGCAACTGCCAATCCGCTACCAAAAACCACCCCGAGAAAAGCCAGGATCGCTATGGAATTGATCACTATCTGCAAACTTCCGGCTTCCATGTTTTCACTCCTCTAGTAACTTAAATTATGGTCTACCATAAATACCAATAAATTTTCAGGAATATAACTTAAAATTATTTTCATCCTTTCACGTGCCCCAGCTTGCTGGGGTGGGCGACTACTTAAAAATTAAACAAGGCATTAAGATTAAAACCGGTAAAGCCTAAAAAAGCAATAGAAATTAAACCGGCAGTAATGAGGGCAATCGGAAATCCCTGCATGCTTCGGGGAATTGGCGCCAAAGACATTCTTTCTCTGATGCCGGCAAACAAGATGATCAGCAACGTAAAACCTAGAGCGCCGCCGATTCCGCTAAGCACCGATTGTAAAAAAGTATAACCTTCATTAATATTGATAAGAGTTACCCCTAACACTGCACAGTTAGTCGTAATTAAGGGAAGGTAAATCCCCAGGGCTCGATATAAAACGGGGCTACTCTTTTTCATTACCATCTCCACAAATTGAACAAGAACAGCAATGACCAGAATAAAAGTGATCGTCTGTAAAAATTCGAGATTCAATAAGATCAAAAGTTTTTGTACCCAATAAGTGAGTCCTGAAGCCAATCCCATCACAAAAGTTACCGCCAATCCCATCCCCGTAGCTGTTTCTACCTGTTTTGAGACGCCCAGAAATGGGCAGATCCCTAAAAATCTTGAGACAATAAAATTATTAATAAAAATAGAGCCGAAAATAATGATCAAGTATTCAGCCATTGTTTTTTTCCTCCTTCTTCCGGACCCACCAGTTAATACCCGCTAACACTAAACCTAAAGTAATAAAGGCTCCGGGTTGAAGAATCATTAATAAGACCCCGTTTTCCTTGGGGAAAAAAGTAATGCCGGAAAAACCAAAATCTTTAGCTACCAATAAAGTTCCGGTTCCCAACAGCTCCCTAACTGTACCTAATACAGTTAAAGCTAAGGTAAAACCGATTCCCATTCCCAAACCATCGATCGCCGAGTCTATAACTGTATTTTTAGAAGCAAAAGCTTCGGCCCGGGCCAGAATAATACAGTTGACCACAATTAAAGGGATGAAAATACCCAAAACTTTATGCAAGTCTGGAGTACTAGCCGCCATTACCTTGTCAACAATCGTTGTAAAAGTAGCGATAATTACAACATAAGCAGGGATTCGTATTTCCTTTGGAATGACATTACGCATTAAAGAAATAATCATATTTGAACCGACCAAAACTACCGTTGTCGCCAAACCCATCCCCAGTCCGTTTACTACTGCCGAACTTACCGCTAACGTAGCACACATTCCTAACACCAGACGAAAGATGGGGTTCTCATTAAAGACACCATTCTTAAAAATCTGCCATTTATTCACCTTTAACACCCCCGGTCTTTTTCCGATCGTAATTATAGTAGTATCTTCCTGAGCAACAGGTTATTGCTCCTTAGCTTCCAACAAAAGATGAGCGGCAGCCAGGGCCTGATTAACCCCTCTTACTACCGCACGGGAAGAGATAGTGGCGCCGGTTACCGCTTGAACATTACCGCCGTCCTTTACTACCGCCAATTGGTCAGCAGACGAAACCCGCTGGAGAGCCGGTTGCTCTAAAAAATCCCGTTCCGTAATCTTAACCCCCAGTCCAGGAGTTTCTGCTTGACTAATCACCTTAACTCCAGCAAGCTGCCCATCTGCAGAGACACCGATTACTAACCGGATAGTACTGGAATAACCGCGTACATCAGCAATGGAAACCAGTCCTCTTTTTTCCGTCTCGTGGTAACCAATAAAAAGCTCCGACAAATTAGTGTTTCCAGCCTGATGGACCTGTTCTAATAATAACTGTTCCGACCGGAATTCGGACGCCGCCGGAAGACTTTCCTGCAAGGCTTTTTTCTTTGCCAGCTCAGCCTGGGCTTGAATCCGCGGTTCAGTTACAGAGTTGACCCAGGCCAGAATACCACCAGCTACTACACAGATTATTGTTAAAACTATTACTAAACGAAGTTCTTTCTTAACCAACTGCCTTCACCTCCCCAAACCTCTTGGGAACCGTCCAGCGGTCCAGGAGTGGCGTCGCAAGATTCATTAGCAATATTGAATAACAAACACCTTCTGGAAAGCCGCCATATCTTCTAATCAACATCGTCAGCAAACCGCAACCAATTCCAAAAAAGAGCCTTCCTTTTGGCGTGACCGGAGTAGTAACATAATCAGTAGCCATAAAGAATGCCCCCAGCATTAGCCCTCCGGTTAATAAATGAAAGATGGGATCCTGACCCATTACCAAAGCCATGATCATCACAGTTCCTAGATAACTAACAGGGATTCGCCAGTCAATAATCTTATAAACTACTAAAAATAAAGCTCCTAACAGTAATGCCAACGCTGATGTTTCTCCCAGAGAACCAGAAATGTTTCCTAAAAAAAGTTGTAAATAAGGGATACCGGTAGTTCCTTCCCGTAAAAGCCCAAGCGCAGTAGCGCCAGTGAGCGCATCGGCATTCTTGCCAGCCCAGGCTAAAGAATTAACAGGCCATACCCATTTGGTCATTAAACTTGGCCACGAAGCCAACAGAAACGCCCTCCCAATTAATGCCGGGTTAAAGGGATTATAGCCCAGTCCGCCAAAGATCTGTTTCCCTAAAGCAATAGCAAAAGCCGCGCCGATCATCGGAATTCTCAACGGAACAGTGGGTGGAATAATTAAAGCCAGTAATAAACCCGTCACGACCGCGCTTCCGTCTTTAATCGTCAATGGCCGTTTCATCATCTTTAATACTATAACCTCAGTTAATATAGCCGACAGAACTGAAGAAAAGATAATGGCCAGTACATACCAGCCGAAAAAGATAACCCCCGACAATACTGCCGGAATTAAGGAGATGACCACTAGCCACATAATCCGCTCTGTACTTAACCCCTGTCTGATATGGGGTGGAGCGGAGACAACAACTTCGGTCTCTAACAAAAAAACAACCTCCCCTTTTATCCTTTAGAAATTGCTTGATTTTTTAAGCGTAAAGCTAAACATGCAATTTCCTCATCCTTTTTTCCGTGAAGCCATAATTTTACTCTTAGCGTTTTTAATTAGCTGGATCAGCGGCCTCCTACTAGGGCAAATATAAGTACAAGAACCGCATTCCCGGCAATCTAAAATACCATATTTTTCTGCTTCCCCTAACTTATCATGTTCCGCATAGTCCCCGAGATAATTGGGGAGTAAATTATAAGGACAGACATCAACGCATCTCCCACAACGAATACAGGGCGCATGGTCCGGTTTTTCCACCTCTGCGCGCGTCTGGACCAAAATCCCAGAGGTCCCTTTCATCACTGGAATATCAAGACGATATTGAGCTGGGCCGGTCATTGGACCACCTAAAATAATTCGTCCCGGAGGCTCCTTAAATCCTCCGCAATAGTTAATAACGTCTTCAATCAAAGTCCCAAGCCTTACTTCAACATTCTTCGGGTTTGGAATACCTTGACCAGTTACTGTTATAATCCTGGAAACCAGCGGTAACCCCGTTCGAAGATACTCGCCCAGGGCAGCTGCGGTCGCCACATTATTAACCACCACACCAGTTTCAATTGGCAAGGCGCCAACTGGAACTACTCGACCAGTCGCGGCATAAATCAACATCTTTTCTTCCCCTTGCGGGTATTTAACTTGTAAGGGGAGAACCTCAATCGGTAAACCAGCCGCCGCTTGCTTTAAGTTCGCGATGGCATCAGGCTTATTAACCTCTACCCCAATAAAGCCTTTTTGCGCCTTAGCCGCCTTCATAAAAGCCAACAAGCCCAGGATCAGATCGCTGGACCTTTCAACCATCAACCGATGATCGCATGTCAAATAAGGTTCACATTCAGCCCCGTTTAAAATTACATATTCGATTTGCTTCCCTGGTGGGGGGGAATATTTAACATGGGTAGGAAAGGCTGCTCCGCCCATACCCACCAAGCCGGCTTGTTTTATTAAATCCTTAATCTGTTCAGCAGAAAGCTCGTCCAGGTTATGATTAGAGACTAATTCCGAAGAAATTCGCTCATTACCATCATTTTCAATCACAATCGCTGGGGTTAATTGACCACAAGCATGGGGCCGAGGTTCAATCGCTACTACTCTCCCAGAAATACTGGCATGTAAAGGAACCGAAACCATTCCTTTAGCCTCGGCAATCTTTTGACCAGTTAACACTTGAGCACCTACGGAAACCACAGGTTCAGACGGCGCGCCAAGATGTTGTCCTAGTGGCAATACAACTTGTTGCGGAAGCGGCAGAACCTCAATAGGTAATGAGGCGGTTCGCTCCTTGTTTCCCGGAGGATGAATACCCTTCTTAAAGGTTCTAAGGCGCATCATATCACTCCTTTTAATTTTAGAAATCACTTATTCTACCTTAAGCGCCCTTTACATAAAGGTCAAGCTAAATCTAGTTTTTAATAAAATGGAGTAAATTTATAACTAACTTTTTAGTTTCAAAAAACATTACCTGTTTCATCTTAGATCAAATTCCCCCCTAGAACAATGGGAAAAAGATAAATATAATGTCAAATAATGTACCCTAAGATCAAAGGTGCAGGCGTCACCGGCAAAGAGGAGATCCTAATCGCAGCTAATACATCCTGTTCAGCGCTTGTGGCTTCTTGCTCCGAGCGAGCATAAACCTGAGCGATCTCTTCCCCTGGCTCCATCCTATCCCCAATCTTTTTTTCGATCATTAAACCCACACTATGATCAATCGGGTCCCCTTTTCTTTCGCGACCGGCGCCGAGCCGCATTGCTGCTAAACCGAGCGCCTCAGTATCCCAAGCACTGACATATCCTCGAAGATTACATTTAACACTACAAACGATCGAAGCTTTTGGTAATAGGGTAGGTTCTTCTGTAATCAAAGGGTTTCCTCCTTGCGCTTTCACCCAGCCCTCAAAACAACGAAGAGCTCGGCCAGAAGCAAGAACCTCTTCTAATTTAAGGCGAGCAGTCTCTTCATTATCAACTATTCCAGCTAGTATTAACATTTGAACACCAAGCGCCAGCGCCAGTTCTTCTAAATCGCGGGGCCCTTCCCCTTTCAATGTATCAATGGCTTCCTTGACTTCTAAAGCATTCCCAATCGCTCTGCCCAATGGTTGTTCCATCGTGGAAAGCACAGCAACTGTCCGCCGTCCGGCGTTCTTTCCGATCGCTACCATTAATTCAGCCAGTTTCTCCGCTTCTGTCTGTGTTTTCAGGAAAGCGCCATTGCCGACTTTAACATCAAGCACAAACCCATCGGCGCCACCTGCTAACTTTTTACTCATAATGCTCGTCGCGATTAATGGTATACTCTCTACTGTCCCCGTCACATCCCTGAGCGCGTAAAGTTGTTTATCCGCGGGAACCAAGTTGCCAGTTTGCCCCACCATCCCAATTCCCATCGTTCTAACCTGATTAAAAAGTTCAGAGATCGGAAGTTCTGACCGGAAACCGGGGATTGATTCAAGTTTATCAACCGTTCCCCCTGTATGACCAAGTCCCCGCCCGGACATCTTACAGACTGGAACCCCAGCTGCCGCTACTAAAGGCGCCACCACCAGCGAAGTTTTATCTCCCACACCACCCGTAGAATGTTTATCGATTTTTACCCCCGGAATCGATGAGAGATCCATCCGCTCCCCGGAAGAAGCCATTTTTAAAGCTAAATCCCGGGCTTCCCGCGGAGTCATCCCCTGGAAATATACAGCCATACACCAAGCAGCTAACTGATAATCCGGTATGCTACCGTCAGTTATCCCTTTTACTAAAAAACTCAATTCCTCCAGAGTATGTTCAAATCCATCTCTCTTCCGACAAATTAAATCTACCATTCTCATCCGGTCACGCCCTTTTTTATGGTTTACACAGTCTTCCCAACCATATTTAATTCGGTATCAACTACCCCATAACCTTTTGCTAGATAGAAATATTTAATTTCCCACCAATTCCCGATAAAAACTATTCCCTTTAGACCACTCTGTAATCGCAAATAAATCAGCAATTGTCGCCGAAAGATCCGCAAAAGAACCTCTAACCCCCAATGTAGCGCCTTTCTTCACCCGTTCACCAGCTACCAGTAGAGGAACATACTCTCGTGAATGATCGGTACTAGGAATAGTAGGGTCGCAACCATGATCTGCTGTAATGATTAATATGTCATCCGCCTTGAGCAAAGAGAAAAGTTGTTTGAGAGAACTATCAGCTGTCTCCAAAGCGTTGGCAAACCCCTGCACATCATTACGGTGACCATATAAAGTATCGAAATCGATACAATTGGCAAAAATTAACACTGGACCAGTCAATGTTACCGCCAACTGCCATAATTTCTCCATGGTAGTAAAGTTATCACCTGTATGGTAACTTGCTGTTAACCCCCGATTGCTAAAAATATCCTCAATTTTACCCACTCCTACCGTATTAAACCCCTTAGAAACCAAACGGTCCAGAATCGTCTCCTCTGGAGACTCCACCGAAAAATCCTTTCTCCTCGTAGTTCTCTGGAAGGAACCGGGTTTTCCGAGAAAAGGCCGGGCAATAACCCGGGCCACCATATGTTCACCAGAAAGGATTTCCCGGGCGGTTTGGCAGATCTGGTATAATTCCGTAACAGGGATGAGCTCTTCATGGGCAGCAATCTGAAAGACACTATCCGCCGAAGTATAAACAATAGGGAAACCGGTAGCTAAATGTTCTTCCCCCAACTCCTTAATGATCGCTGTTCCTGAAGCTGGTATATTGCCCAAAACCTGCCGCCCGATCGCTTTTTCAAATTTAAGGATCAGTTCTGCCGGAAAGCCGTTAGGATAAACCGGGAAAGGACGATTTAAAACTACACCTGTCATCTCCCAGTGACCAGTAATGGTATCTTTTCCTGGCGAGGCTTCAGCCATTTTCCCGAAGGCTCCACGCGCCTGAGTTGTTGCTGGCACCCCTTGGAGCGGAATAATATTCCCCAAACCCAGTTCGCCCATAAAAGGTAGGTTCAATCCTCCCACTCCCTGAGCAATATTACCTAAGGTGTTACTACCCTCATCTCCATAACGATAAGCATCTGGTAATTCACCGATGCCAACACCATCAAGCACCACTAAAAAAACTCGACAATTCTGCACATTAATCCTCCTCGTCGCTAGCGATTAAGAGTATTTTTTTAAAGCCTTTCGGCTCGTCGTTCAATACAAGACTATCGCGCTTCCTATAAAGCAAAAGACCACCCCGGGGTGATCCTTTACTCGATAATTCTCCCACGAATAGGGAGAACGGAGAAGCTTTCTGCCCGCTCGGGAATCCTCATTTCACGATTTGCACCATGCTCTCGCAGCTCGTAGCTCGATTCTCGTCGTTCGCATAAAGTTAGCCTTCGGGGATATATTTTGCTTGCTAAACCAATAAACTTATCGAAGAACTTGAAAAGCTAAAATCACCAACGGCATTATAGAATAAGAGCCACGAGCGACGAGTTACGAGCTACGAGATACATTTCTAGGTAGCTAATAATCCGAAATTTAGCTAAACTATTATATAAAGAAGGTGAAATGTGAAACCGCCAGAAGCACCTTAGCCTCCGGCCGGATGGATGAACTTTCATCTATTATCTTTCACGAATACGTGCAGCTTTACCAGAACGTTTTCTTAGATAATACAGTTTAGCCCTTCTTACACGGCCTCTCCTGGCAACTTCAATCTTAGCAATCATTGGAGAATGTACGGGAAAAATCCTTTCAACGCCTACTCCGCCAGATATTTTACGCGCGGTAAAGGTCTCCCTTAACCCTCCGTTAGAACGGGCAATAACCACGCCTTCATAAATCTGTATCCTTTCCCGTTCTCCTTCAACTACTTTAAGGTGAACCCTAACAGTATCTCCAGGGCCGAAGGCGGGCAGGTCTTTTTTGAGTTGTTCCTGTTCCACCAGATCAATTAGGTTCATCATCATTCCCTCCCTTCAAAGAAACGTCATTATCAATTATCATTAGTACTTAGATCAATCCCATTTTTTTTAAAAATTCCCGTTCTCCAACTGTCAACTCTATTTTGGATAAAAGTTCAGGACGTCGACGGGCAGTCCGTAAAAGAGCCTGTTCCCTTCGCCAAGTCTCAATTTTTCCATGGTCTCCAGAAAGTAAGATGGCCGGCACTATCATTCCTCTGAACTCAACTGGTTTTGTATAGTGGGGATAATCTAAGATCCCATTATTGAAACTGAAAGAGTCCTTACTTGCCGCCTGCGGATCGCCCAGCACGCCGGGGAGAAGACGAATAACGGCTTCCGCCATGGCCATCGCTGGAAGTTCCCCTCCGGTTAAAACATAGTCTCCAATTGATAGCTCCCGATCAGCTAACGTACGAATTCTCTCGTCAAAACCCTCATAATGGCCGCAAACAAAAAGCAGATGAGGAAGTTTACTCAATTCAACCGCAGTCTGCTGGCAGAAGGTTTCTCCTTGAGGCGTAGTTAAAACAATATAAGGTTTAGAGCCCGTCTTAGCCCCCACATCCTCTACTGCTTTGAAGATCGGTTCTGGCTTTAGAATCATTCCCGGTCCACCGCCATAAGGAGTGTCATCCACCGATAAATGCCGATCCTGAGCATATTCTCGAAAATTGACCATTTCAAGCGTGACTAACCCCTTATCCCTAGCCCTCTTAATGATACTATATGAAAATGGGCCAGTAAACATCTCGGGGAATAAAGTTAAAAATTGGATTAACATACTTATCTTTCCCCATCCAACAGTCCAGGTGGCAAATCCACCCTCATTGTTTGCTTTTCCCTGTCAATCAAGCGGACTACAGATTTTAAAGCCGGAAGCAAGATTTCCCCATCTTCCCCTCCCCGCAGGAGATAAACATCGTTAGCTCCAGTAAGGAGAATCTCTTCAATTATACCCAGAAAACGATCATTTACGGAATAGACTTTTAACCCGATAATCTGATCGAGATAAAAGCGCCCCTCTGGTAAAAGCGGCCTCTCTTCCTCCGGGAGCCAAAGAAATGCTCCTTGCAAAACTGCGGCTTCGGATATACTGTTAACTTCTCGGAACTTTACTATTGGTAATCCTTTAAAAAAGCGGACCTTATCAATGAATAGTTTACTTTTTCCGTCCTCGGTAAAAATAAACACTCTTTCAAGTTCCAGCCAACGCTCTAAAGTATCAGTCAAAGGTGAGACCTTAACTTCTCCTTTATTCCCCTGAGTGCCCAGAACCTCGCCCACCGCAATTAGTCCTACCGGAGGGTTTTTCCAGGGATCAGCTACTTGAGTTTGTTTCATTCAGTCAATTCCACCAGGACCCTTTTATCTGTGGGGGCGGATGCCCAGACTAAGGTACGAATCGCCTTGATAACTCGACCTTTCCTACCTATTATCTTACCGATATCGTCTTTATGAACGGTTATTTCCAAAAGAATGGAATTTGCTGACTCTTCCTTTCGGACATAAACCTCATCAGTATGATCAACAAGAGATTTAGCGAGCAACTCCACCAATTCTTTCAAGGAATTTCACATCCTTTCATTCCCCAACCGCTTCTTCTCCAGGTAAAACCCCGGCTTTTTTAAACAAACGTTTGACCGGTTCGGATGGTTGCGCTCCCTGAGATAACCAATAAAGAGCCTTTTCCTTATCTACCACCAATTCCATGGGAGTAGCGATCGGATTATAATGACCTAAAATCTCAATAAACCTCCCATCACGCGGGGATTTGGAATCCGCCACTACAAACCGGTAAAAGGGGCGTTTCTTTGCGCCCATACGGGTCAGTCTAATACGTACCATTCTCTTTTTCACCTCCTCACAGAAGTAGAAATATAATCTTAATTTAAGTTTAAGTATGAAGCAAAATTAAGAACCACCAGACCACACTCAAACCTAAAATTAGTTTCTTCAAAATATGATCCTACATAAATGGTAACTTAGGGAATCCGCCTTTACCGATATTGCCCAGTTGTTTCATCATCTTTTTACTCTGTTCGAATTGATTCAACAAACGATTAACTTCCTGAATCGGTCGGCCTGAACCCCTAGCAATTCTCTTGCGCCGACTGGCATTAATAATCTGCGGAGTTCTTCGTTCCTCAATCGTCATTGATTGAATAATCGCTTCAATATGCTTGAGACTTTTTTCATCAAGCGCCAATCCCTGAAGTTGTTTTGATTTCATCCCTGGAATCATAGAAAATACCTGTTCGAGGGGTCCCATCTTCTGAACTTGACGCATCTGAACCATAAAATCTTCCAAAGTGAACTGATCCTTTTGGATCTTTTTCATCAAATTTTTGGCCTGCTCAGCTTCTACTGTAGCTTCCACCTTCTCAATCAAGGTTAAAACATCACCCATACCCAAGATTCGAGAAGCTAATCGCTGAGGATGGAAAACCTCGATCCCATCCATTTTTTCGCCGGTGCCAATAAATTTAATCGGGCATCCCGTCACTTCTCTAATCGAAAGCGCTGCCCCACCCCGCGTATCACTATCTAGCTTCGTCAAAATTAAACCGGTAAGGCCTAACTTCTCATTAAAACTTTGAGCGACAGTTACTGCATCTTGACCAGTCATCGCATCAACCACCAATAAGATTTCAACCGGATTAACCGCCTTTTTAATCTCCAGTAACTCATCCATTAATTCTTCATTAATATGAAGGCGCCCAGCCGTATCGATTAATACAATATCTCTCTGTGTTTGCCTGGCCCTTTCTACCGCTTGCGCGGCAATCGCCACCGGATCCTTCCCTTCACCGCAATAAACCGGAAGGTCAATTTGTTCGCCAAGAACCTGAAGCTGCTTAGCGGCTGCCGGACGATAGACATCAGCAGCGGTCAGTAAGGGACGACGCCCTTGTTTCTTAAGAAAAGCTCCGAGTTTTCCCACTGTAGTAGTCTTACCAGCCCCCTGAAGACCAGCAAGGAGATAAATCGAAGGAGCACGATCACTTATCTTTAGGTTCTCGGCTTTCTCCCCCATTACCTTAGCTAGTTCTTGATGCACAATTTTGATTACCATTTGACCTGGAGTAAGACTATTTAAGACCTCCTGACCGATGGCTCTTTCTTTAACCCGGTTAATAAAACCTCTAACCACACGGAAATTAACATCCGCTTCTAACAAAGCTAATTTAACCTGACGTAAAGCCTCATCCACATCTTTTTCTCCAAGTTTACCCTTACCGCGTAAACGGCGAAAGGTTTCCTGAAGTTTTTCTGACAGATTAGAAAAAACCATAACTTATCCTCCGCTCACCTTTGTTTAAAAAAATAGGTCTTTATTTACGTCCTCACTCAGCTATTTCAATTTCAAGGATGGAGGCCAGTTGTTCAAAGATCCTTTGTACATTGGCAAAAGCGTCCTGTACCTCATCATCTTTACAAAGTAGGCCACTTAGCTTTTTTAAGGCGCAGCACATCTCCTGCATCATTTTTTTATTCTGCAAATACTGCTCCAACAATCGCAATTTATCTTCCCAGCGTTCTAATAATTTTTCTGTCCGTTGTAAAAGATCATGCACCGCCTGTCTAGTCGTTCCTTCTTCTTCAGCAATCTCAGCCAAAGAAAAGTTTTGCAGATAGTACAGAGCAAAAACCTTCTGTTGTTTCTTAGTTAGTAAATTAGCATAAAAATCGTAGAGTAGGCCCATCCTCACTAAAAACTCCATTTTGATGAGCCTCCTTACCTGACAAGTAAATTTGCTTTACAATTTTTAATTGTACGCAATGAATTAATAAAAGTCAAGTTCTTTCTTTGTTTTTTTTCAGCCTCTTTTCGATAAATCTTTCCGCGAATTTCTCCTCCTTCCTGTAACGTTTTTCTGATTCCTACGTCTAATCTATAAAAGTATCCGGGGGAAAGGTAGAAACTACCAAAGAATAAGAAAAGATCTGATCCAGCCGGAAAAATGGAGGTTTATAATGGGAAAGATTGCTTTAGTAACCGATAGTACAGCCGATCTCACCGAAGAGATGAAAAAAGAGCTAAATGTCCACGTTATTCCCTTAAAAGTAAGATTTGCAGAGCAAGAGTTTAAAGATGGGGAGCTGACGGCTGAAGGTTTTTACACACGTCTCGCCAATTGTAAGCGGCTGCCAACAACTTCTCAACCTTCTCCTGAAGATTTTATCAGTCTTTACCGGAAGCTATTTGAAGATTATGATGAGATCATTTCGATCCACCTTTCCTCAGGATTAAGTGGAACCCTAAACTCTGCCTATTTAGCTAAGGAAAAGCTTAAACAGAAAATTCACATCATCGATTCAAAAAACATCAGTCTTGGCATTGGCATTCTCGTAAAAGAAGCAGCTAAATTGTTGAAAGAGGGTTTAGCCAGCTCCAAACTTCTAGAAAAACTTACTGCCACAAGAAAAAATATTGAAACTCTTTTTACCCTCAATACCCTGGAGTATCTCCATAAAGGAGGGCGCATTGGTAAAGTCCCCAATTTGCTGGGTTCCCTCTTAAATATTAAACCTATCGTCCGGGTCAATGAAGAAGGTATCTATGTCCCCCAGGGCATAGCCCGCAGTCAAGAGCGAGCCCTCAAAAGCATCGTTAACGCCTTCCATGATCTCGCTAAAGGAAGAAAACCATCTTCCATCTTTGTAGCCCACGGCGCCGCCTTCCAAGCCGGTCTCAAGTTAAAAGAAGCTTTAGAAGAGGCTTTTCAGCTTAAAGTTACTACTTTTACCCAGGTAGGACCAGTAATCGGTGTTCATACCGGTCCCGGAACAGTAGGGGCAGCCATCCACTTTGAGTAACCATATGGCCAAGACTTTTTCTGGTTTACGACTCCATTAAAAGATTAAACCATCATGTTATTAGGCATAAATCGGAACGTATTAATTACACCAAAGGCTGTCCTTTTCTCGGGACAGCCTTTGGTATAAGCATGACACTATTTAAATTTTTACTTCTAATCAGTAATAAACACGGACGACTTTTTAAAACCTTTCTCCTTTAAAGCCTGAAGTAGACTGTCGGGCTCACGAGTATCAATTCGAATTACAATCTCCCCGTGATAAATAGCTAAGTGGGTAATATTAATCTCAAAAGCGGCAATAGTTTTTGCTAAATCCGCTAAAACCCCCGGCCGATCCTCTTGAATCAGGAGAGAGATCCTGCTACCTCGCTCCCGAAATCCCATGATTTCAATAAAAGCATCAAAAATGTTTGATTCAGTAATAATCCCAACCACTCTGGAGTTTTCCACGACTGGAAGTCCGCCGATATTGTTATCTCTCATCTTTAAAGCAGCAACTTCTAATAAATCATCCGGGGAAACGGTCACTACATTTTTGGTCATTACTTCTTTTACCTTCGTTTTCGACAAGAGATAATTAATTTCAAAAATGCTAAGAGAGGTAGCGGAAGAGGGTGAAACCTCCATCAATTTCCGTTCAGTGATAATTCCAACCAGTTTCCCATCTTTAACGACCGGAATGCGATTAATTTTCTTTGCCCTCATTAATTCCAAAGCTTCGGCAATCATCGTCTCCGGTGAGACCGTAATCGGATCAACTGTCATCCGGCTTCGAACATACATAGTCTTATCCCCTCCATTCATATACCATTGTCCTAGGTAATTTACCATTATCCTAGGTATCAGCCTCCTAAATAGGCCTTACGCACTTCCTCACTACTTGCCAGTTCTTTAGCGTCCCCTTGCAAAACCACTCTACCTGTCTCCAAGACATAAGCCCGATCGGCAATCGAGAGCGCCAAGTGAGCATTTTGTTCCACCAGTAAAATAGTTGTTCCTGCGGCATTAATCTCAGAAATAATAGAAAAGATCTCCTTAACCAAGAGCGGCGCTAGTCCCATCGAAGGTTCATCCATCAAAACCAGCTTTGGCCTAGACATTAATGTTCTGGCAATCGCCAGCATCTGTTGTTCGCCACCGCTTAGCGTCCCTGCTACTTGCTTAAGCCGTTCCTGCAGGCGGGGAAAGCGGGTAAAGATCTTCTCATAATCCTTTCTAATCTGAGTATGATCTTTACGGATAAAAGCGCCCATCTCTAAGTTCTCCATGACGGTGAGATTAGAGAAGATTCTT
Source organism: Firmicutes bacterium UBA5388 (assembly GCA_002409975.1). GTDB lineage: Bacteria > Bacillota > UBA4882 > UBA10575 > UBA10575 > UBA5388. Next base: position 8,669 of record DHOO01000092.1, on the reverse strand, counting down.
CTTCCTTCCGGGACTTGCGCCAAACCTAACTCCACAATTTTATGGGGAGAAAGAGAGTGGAGAGCAGAATCACAAAACTCAACCGTACCTGATTTAATTGGAATTAATCCAGAGATCCCATGGAGAACAGTAGTCTTGCCAGCGCCATTAGCGCCAATTAAAGTAACAATTTCTCCTTCATTTACTTCAAAGCTGACATTATGAAGAGCATGGATATTCCCATAATAAACATCAAGGTTTTCAACCTTAAGCATCATTCTCCATCTCCTTCCCAAGGTAAGCTTTGATCACCATCTGGTTTTTGGAAATCTCCGCCGGCGCCCCCTGCGCAATCACCCGACCATAATCCAACACAATTATGCGCTGACAGATCCCCATTACCAAATTCATATCATGTTCAATTAAAAGGATGGTCAGCTTAAACTGTTCTTTTATAGACCTAAT
>DHOO01000092.1:0-8016 GCA_002409975.1 Firmicutes bacterium UBA5388 | reverse complement strand
TCCATTAATTCCTGGGTTTCCTGGGGATTCATCCCTGCCGCCGGTTCATCCAGGAGCAAAATATGGGGTTTGGTGGCAAGCGCTCTTACGATCTCCAGTTGTCTCTGTTCTCCATAAGGCAGGTTTTTAGCCAATTCTTTACTTTTATGCTGAAGGTTAAAAATTTTCAGCAGTTCCATACTATCTTCCTTGATTCTTTTTTCTTCCTTATAAAAGGAAGGAAGTCTTAAAATGGCCTCCAGCGTATTATATTTAGCATTAAAATGATTAGCAATTCGAACATTATCCAAAACAGAAAGATTCCTAAACAGCCTTATATTCTGAAAGGTTCTCGCCATCCCCAGTCTAGTAATCTGATAAGGATGGAGTTTAATAATACTCTGAAATTGGCGGTTCTTACTTTTTATTACTATACTACCGCTAGTCGGTTTATAGACGCCGGTTAACATATTGAAGACCGTTGTTTTCCCCGCTCCATTAGGGCCGATCAGACCGACCAGTTCTCCCTCTTTTAACTCCAAGTTTAACTTAGAAACCGCCATCAAACCCCCGAACAGGATAGAGACATTTTCTGTCTTCAAGACTGTCATTGGTGATCACCCGCTTTATCTGAAGCAGATCTTCTCCGGAAGATCTGCTTCCTCTTTAAATTACGAACAAAACCGGTAAGAGAAAATTCTTTATTACCAAAAATGCCCATCAAACCGGCGGGTTGGAAAAGCATCATTAAAATAAGGATCAAAGGATAAATTACCAGCCGATAGTCTTTAAGAAATCTCAAAAATTCTTGAAGATAAGTCAGCCCGAACCCCGCAAGCACCGTCCCGGTAATATTGCCCATTCCACCCAAGACGACAATAATCAGAAACTCGACTGATTTTAAAAAGTTAAACATATTAGGATTCAAATAGCCAAAAAACGGAGCATAGAGTCCGCCACCAAGACCGGCAATAAAGGCTGATAAGGTAAAAGCAAAAATTTTATAATAAAAAACATTAATTCCCATGGCATTAGCAGCGATCTCATCCTCACGGACAGAAATGATCGCACAACCCGGAGAAGATTTGATCAAATTACTAAGCATGATAATTACTAGGATCAAAAACAATTGGACCAAGGCAAAGGAAAGCACCGGTCGCCAGAAAAAATTAGTGGTAAAAGGAGGAATCCCCTTTAAGCCCGCTGGCCCACCCGTAATATCACTAAGGTTAATCATAATCACCCTAATGATCTCTCCAAATCCCAAAGTAACAATGGCAAGGTAATCCCCATGTAAACGCAAAGTAGGTAGGCCAATCACCAACCCGAAGAGGGCCGACATTAAACCGCCAGCCAGAATCGCTAGGAAAGTCGGCACATTTAGTTGCATGATCAGCGCTGCCGTCGTGTAAGCGCCCACCGCCATAAAGCCGGCATGCCCTAAGGCTAATTGTCCAGTAAAACCGGATATTAGATTTAAGCTCAAAGCAATGATCACATTAATCCCGCCGATCGTTAGGACTTGAGTTGTATATTCATCGATCAGGCGAAGAGCTACTAATCCGTTAATAATTATAAACCCGACCGCTAATAACCAAACTGAAGTTATTGTTGTTTTATACTGCCTGCTCATCTAAACAGCTCACCTACACTTTCTCACCTATGGCTTTCCCGAGAATACCCGCTGGTTTTACCACTAAAATGATGATCAACAAGCCAAAAGCAATGGCATCTGCCAACTGGGAAGAAAGAAAACCTTTGGTCAAAGTCTCCGCCACTCCCATAATAAACCCACCCAGCATCGCTCCAGGGATACTTCCAATACCGCCAAGAACCGCCGCTACAAATGCTTTGAGGCCCGGCATAATACCCATATAGGGCTCAACTTGTGGATAAGCGCTCGCAAACAGGATCCCAGCGGCAGCCGCTAAGGCCGAACCTAAAGCAAAAGTAAAAGAGATCACTTGGTCAACATTAATGCCCATCAGATAAGAAGCGCCTTTATCAAAGGAGACTGCCCGCATCGCCTTGCCGATCCTGGTAAAATTAACGATATAATTAAGAATAAGCATTAAGCCGATGGCTACCGCAAATACAAGAATCTGAACCCTACTTATACCTACCCCCAATACTTCATACGTAACCGACGGTAGTGTGGGAAAAACACGAGGGTTAGGACCAATTATCGGTATGACTCGCGCTCCATTCTCTAAAAAGAAAGAGACTCCGATCGCAGTGATCAAAGCATTAATCCTTGGAGCATTCCTCAACGGCTTGTAGCAGGTTTTCTCCATCAAGATCCCCACTAAGGCACAGAAGAGCATCGAAATAAAAAAAGACAATGTAAGGGTCCCGGGAGTCACCCCCAAACATTTAAGCACAAAGTAGCTAACAAAAGCGCCTAACATCAAGATGTCCCCATGCGCAAAATTAATTAAATTCACAATCCCATAAACCATCGTATAACCCAGCGCTAATAAAGCATAGATACTTCCTAGGGACAGCCCATTAAGCGTCTGCTGTAAAATCTGTTGAAAAACCCCCATCAAACCCCACCTCCTTAGAGAAAAATCTGTAAATAATTACAAGTAATGGGAGAATTTATTCTCCCATTACTTTAATCTATAATATACCTCTGTTTTAAGGATTAACCATTCCTACATATTCGGTAGCGAGCTTTCCATCGGCTCCTTTAATAATTCTTAACATCGTCACTGATTTAACCGGGTTATGCTGCTCATCAAATTGAATATTCCCGGTCACAAATTTTCGATTGGTTTCCATCAAAGCTTCTTTAACCTTCTGCGGATCAGTAGAACCCGCACGTTCCATAGCTTCTAACAAAATATAGGTAGCGTCATACCCCAAAGCGGCTAAGGCATTAGGAGTAACGTTGTATTTTTCCCGGTATTTTTGAACAAAGGCCACCACATCAGGATCATCCGCATCCGGACTATAGTGATTACTAAAGTAAGAACCAATAGCCTCGTCCCCAGCTTGACCCGTAAGTTCATCCCAACCATCCGCCCCTAGCATGGTCGCATTTAAGCCTTGGTTACCAACTTGTTTGATCACCAGAGAAATAGTATTGTAATAATCAGGGATAAAAAAGACATCCGGATCAGCGGCCTTAATCTTTGTAATCTGGGCATTAAAGTCTTTATCTCCGCCCGCATAAGACTCCACAGCTACCAGCGCGCCGCCTAAGGCCTCAAAGGTTTCCCGAAAACTTTTGGTTAAGCCGTTTGAATAATCATTATTCATGTCATAAAGGACAGCCGCTTTTTTCGCACCCAAGGTTTCAATAGCAAAACGAGCAACTACACTTCCCTGGAAAGAATCTTTAAAGCAGGATCTAAAGATGAGATCGCCGGCATCAGTAACCAAATCATTGGTCGAAGTCGGTGTCAAGAGTAATACATTCCTTTGCTGAGCTTCCTTGGTAATCGCTAAAGTGCAATCGCTAGTTAGCCCCCCAAGGATCGCTGTCACTTTATCTTTAGTCGCCAATTTAATGAGGGCATTCATCGTCTTCTCTGGATTTTTCTCATCATCTTCGACAATTAATTCAACTTTTTTCCCAAGAACACCGCCCTGGGCATTAATCTCCTCAATCGCCATCTTAATCGCATCCCGGGTTTGAATCCCATAGGTAGATACCGGGCCACTAGTAGACATGATCGTCCCAATCTTAATTGTATTGCTCTTCTTACAACCAGACACAGCAAAAGTGATCATCACCAAAATTAGTAGTAAGGCCAAAAGCTTTTTTCTCATTTAATTTTTACCCCCTTACAACCCTTAAATTAATTTATAAATATACAGACGAGATCAATACTATCAAGGTAAAGTATCTTTCTCGTCTTTGCTTAAGTTATGAAAAATATATCAAAATTCTAGGAAAATGTCAATCGAGATCCACCTGATTTATCGTATATACTGAATACAAAAAACATAAGTCCACAATAAATATACAACTTCTTTTTATATTCTGATCACATTATTTACCGTCCCGACTCAATCAGTGCTTCTTCTCTTTGCGGAGATTGGGAATTGGTATCCATTTTTTCGCTGGGATCATTTACTTGGGAAGGGGTTGCAAAGCCTTCCTCCTCAGCTAGTTCCGGTCTACTCACTAATGTTTCCGAGGATCTATAACTTTTTGTTAGATATTTTTCAATCTCATAGCGACAGCTAGGGTTCCAAAAGATCCAATCTCTAACTCCAGCATCATAGACCGCTTGAATTTGTGCCTCGATCTGCTTTTTCCCATATTTACTTCCTAAAGAAAAATCTTGCAACCACGGACGGAGCTTAACCGGATATCCATCCAACCTCCTGCTGGCATCTTTCATACTTTGTAAAACTGTCTCATAAGGAAAAAGATCAGGGTTACCCAACCCATAACTTCCTTTAGCATAATGGGATGGATAAACCATTGGTGAAATAACAGGAACAGCTTCTGCAATCTTTTCCAACTTTTGTCCAATCCGAAGATCATCTGCTGCTGAACAGGCTAAACCAAAGACATCTGCGGAAATAACCGCACCCAAAGGTTCCAACTCCTCCCGGGCATATAAAAGAAATTCTTTAATCACATCTTCTTTACTCTTCCCTTCAGAGTGAGGATAAACACAGTTGCTTAAATCTCCATCGCTCGCAAAACGAACATAATCAAACTGAATCTCTGGAAATCCTAAACAAATCGCTTCTTTAGCTATTTCAATATTATACTCCCAGACCTCTTTACTATGAGGATCCACCCACGCTAAACCTTTATAGTCACGCCAAATGTCACCGTTTTTTTGTTTTAACGCCAGATCCGGTCGGGTTTCGGCAAGAAAAGGATCTTTAAAAACCACCAACCGCGCGATCGGATAGATGTTTCGTTGCTTTAAGGTCTGTAACAGTCGGTATGGATTTGGAATTTTTAATTTCCAAGACTGAAGCGTATTAACTTTCGGAATTCTAGATTGATAACTTAAAAAGCCGGTATCATCTTTGATATCAATCACCAAAGAATTAATCCCCGTTTCCTCAGTAAAATGTAACAATCGTTGGAACAAACTAGAAGAGCCTGCCCCCCAACCAGTAACATATACCCCTCTAATTTCTGCTGGCATCGAAACTGGCGTTACCCTTTGCTCAAGAGGAAACTCAGGTTCCGGCGACGGCGTTCCAAACCTCGGTATTGCCGGACTAAATGATTGCTCACCCGTAGTCGTAACAACAGTCTTTTCTGGGAACAACTGATCATAGACCGCAATATTACTTGATGAAATCTTTGAGTCTGAGGTGAAAACTTTCAGGGTAAAAAGGAAGATGATAATTAAAGCAAAAAATTTGGTCGTCTTCAACATTAAACATTTCCTCCACTAAAGTCCAGATAAAACAGTAATTCGACTACCAGGTAGAGAGCTCCTTCCTCATCCGGAAAAAATATTTTTTGCTGTTTCTTAAACCATCACATTATGAAATTGCCTAATAGCTTTATTAAATATTTGTAACGTCGTTTTTAATATTATTTTGAAGGAGTTTCTTGCCCATTGTCAAATTAACATATTAGCACTTTAAGGAGGTGAAAGAGAAAACAGCTATTTTGGTGTAATTTTTAAGGATCAAACTTTTGAAAGGAGGAACCCTTAATGGTTGGAGGTCCAGGTTTATTGCTTATCCTCTTAGGCGCTATTGTTTTCATTGTCCTTTTTACGGCAAAAGTGAAATGGCATCCCTTTATTGTTCTGTTATTGGCTGCTTACGGTGTGGGGTTAGCCGCTGGAATGGAAGCTAATGCAATCATTTCCGCAATTACCAGCGGTTTTGGAGGGACACTGGGGAGTATTGGTATCGTCATTGCCGCGGGTACAATTATCGGTTTTATTCTGGAAAAAAGCGGAGCGGCGTTGGTGATGGCCAATTCGATCATTAAATTGGTAGGGGAAAGCAGATCCGCTTTGGCAATGGCCTTTACCGGAGGTATTGTCTCGATACCTGTTTTTTGCGACTCAGGATTTGTCATCCTATCCCCCTTAAACCGATCCCTGGCTGCTCGATCTAAACAATCCTTATCGGTTTATGCGATCGCTCTTAGTCTGGGGCTCTATGCCACTCATGTTTTCGTGCCGCCTACTCCGGGACCGATTGCGGCCGCCGGTACTCTTAACGCTGATTTAGGGATCGTGATCCTTCTGGGATTAGTAGTTTCCATCCCTTCCATTTTAGCCGGGTATCTCTTTGCCAAAGTATTTGCCTCTAAAATATATATTGATCCCAAACCCGAAACCGCTCCGCACGCAACTGCTAAACCGGAAGAACTTCCATCGGTAGCAAAATCTTTTGCTCCCATTCTTGTCCCGGTAATTTTGATCGCGCTAAAATCGATCGCCGATTATCCGAGTAAGCCTTTCGGTACCGGTTGGGTTAAGACCTTATTCAGTTTTATCGGCAACCCTAATACCGCTTTAATTATCGGCATCTTTTTAGCCTTTCTCACCGTTAAAAAGCTAACCCATGTAGTTACCAATGATTGGGTCACCGAAGGAATGAAGGACGCCGGTTTAATTATTCTTATTACGGGCGCCGGCGGAGCCTTAGGAAGCGTTCTCCGAGCTACACCCATCAACACTTACTTAGGGGAGGTCTTAGGTGGCGCCCAGTTAGGACTCCTGCTTCCTTTTCTGTTATCAGCAGCGATCAAAACTGTTCAAGGTTCTTCAACGGTCGCCATCATTACAACAGCCTCGATTATTAGTCCTGCCTTAGGCGCTCTGGGGTTAGCCTCCGGCGCCGGTCCCGCCCTCGCTGTGCTGGCCATTGGCGCCGGTTCCATGACCGTCTCCCATGCGAATGATAGCTACTTCTGGGTAGTGGCTCAATTCTCTGATATGTCAGTGCCTCAGGCGTACAAACTACAAACTCTCGGCACCCTAGTTGAAGGCGTGGTCGGAATCATCTCTGTGATTGTGCTTTCCTTCTTCCTCTTATAGTACAGTCTCGATAAAAAAGTAGGGAAGAAATTCCCTACTTTTTTTAATCTTCACTTTTAACAAACTCCACTACTTCAATAATTCCATTTTGCAAGCGGTTAATCCTCATTTTAACACCATTAATCTCGTAGATTTCTCCCTCGCGCAGCTTCCTATTTTCTTGTTGCGCGATGTAAGAGACTAACCCCCCTATGGTATTAGCCAGATCAGGGAGCTGATGTCCAGAAATTTTTTTGGCCTCTGTAATAGTCATCGCCGCGCTAATAATAACCCCTTCCTCAGTAGTAAACTGAGGAACAAAAAGAAACTTACGGATCGAAAATAATAAGCCAATCGCAATCACACCAATTAAAAAACCAAGTGAATTTTCTTCACTAACAATTAGCTTTCTGGAAATAGCAAATAATAATACTTCAATAGTGCTTCCCGGGGTATTTCTGGTAATCATCTTGATTAATTCAACCGCAATAATAAGAGCCATCGTATAGCCCAAGAAGCTATGAAAATAAGTAGTATTTGAAAAATTGAGTGAGATCCCATAAAGGCTTTTAAGTAAACCAATCGAAGCAATCATCACTCCTACCAACAACATAATAGCGAGGAAAATCTCCATATATCCTGCTAGACGGAGAATATGATTCCGGAAAACAAATTTCATTAATGGCCCCCTCCTTACTAGCTTGTCCCTGATTTAATATCGGGTAGGAGGCTACCCATTAGTTGGGTAGCCGACCTCCCACAGCACCGTACGTACCGTTCGGTATACGGCGCTTCCAAAGTTTACACGTTACTTCGCAGAATAATATTCCATAAAACTAAGATATCCAGCACGCCTAAAGCGTTCGTTGGATAGGACTCTTGTTAGAATTGGGCTATGGGCAGTTCGCCAGTAGCCCTTTCTTGTGTTTGCCCACATCCACGCTCTTTCATCATCCAAACCTGCTCGTTTCAGGTTCTCGAAGCGTGTCCGTACCTTTTTCCATCGTTTCCAAGTTACCATTCTAGTCCGACTTCTAGTCCATTCGTCCATTTCTTTTAGGAGGTTCTTCAT
>DHOO01000065.1 GCA_002409975.1 Firmicutes bacterium UBA5388 | reverse complement strand
GGCTTTTTGCGTTGTCCTTTGATTTAATTATCCCGATACAATATATTGAAAGCTTAATACCAGTCAAACACTATATATTGTATTGGATCTTTTAAAAAGGATACAACGTAAAAAGCTTAATTATTACGTTATTTCAAAATTATTTAGAATCTGTTATAATAGTTTTTGTATCTTTCAATTAATGGAGGAAATTTTTTTGAAGAAAAGCTTATTATGGGCCCAATACATAGGATTTATCACTATCGGTCTGGTTTCAAGCATTTTCGGACCAATGATCTCGGCTATTCGTCACGACATCCCCATGAGTTATCAACAGACAGGGTTAATTTTATCTGCTCAATCTTTTGGCATGTTAATTATGATAATAATTAGTGGGCTGATCATTGATAAGCTGGGGAAAAAGCCGTTTCTTCTACTCGGAGGATTATTTCTCTTTTTCGGTCTGGTAGGAGGAGCTATAGCCAAAAGTTATTACCTTCTTGTTGCTAGTACGATTATTATTGGTTTTGGATTTGGCAGTTACGAAGTAGGAATCGCTGCTTTATGCGCTGATTACAACCAGGAAAATCCTGGACAAGCCATGAATTATCTACACTTTTTTTTTGGAGCCGGAGCTATTTCCGGACCGATTTTAGCTACTATCAGCATAAAAACTCTAGATAGTTGGCGTTTTTGCTACGCGCTCACAGCTATTTTCCCCCTCATCGTTAGTCTCTTACTTTTAACCTCACCACTCCCAAGGCTTAGCCATGTATCTACAAAGAACAAGGCCTTTCCCTTCCGTCATCCTTTTCTCTGGTTTCTTGGTCTTTCAATGTTAATATATGTTGGATTTGAAGTATCTATTTATAATTGGCTACCCGTCTTTTGGCAGACTTTAGAGACAAGAAGTTCATTTTCTCCTTCTCTAAGTTCCAGCGTTTTTTGGCTCACTTTATCCGTAGGTCGGATCTTAATGAGTAGATTCTCTGATCGAATAGGGCTCTCCCATTTTCTAACATTAGCTAGTCTTAGTAACGTACTTATTGTGTTAGGATGGTACCTCCTACCCCCAGGCTTAACCCTTCCACTAGTAGCTTTAATTGGTTTTGCTCTTTCGTGTGTCTTCCCAGTGATTATGGCTTGGGGGACTTCCTCTTTCCCCGGTTGGTCAGGGCAGATTAGCTCATTTTTAATCATTTTTTCTTCACTAGGAGGACTCTTAATCCCTTCTAACCTTGGAAATCTTGCTGACCTTTTTGGGATAAAAATTCTTCCCTTAGCGCTTCTTGTATTAGCCAGTGGCTTGTTTGTCACTTTAGTCATCGCTTGGGGACTTAAAAGAGTAACATCATAATAAATTAAGCCCGGATCTCCGGGCTTAACTACAAGTAAGGGTTTATTTACCTTTAGTTAGAAAGATCATTTAGTTAGTCAACGTCAAACCTAATACAAAGTTTTCCATATCAATTACTGCCACATCCAACATCAAACCCTTATTCATCTGAATTTTCGCGCCCAGATTCAATCCGTAGGAATCGTATTCTCCGCTTAAGATCACGCTGGGGAATTGGGAAGGGCTATATACTTTACTCACCCCAAAAAATAACCCCCCAAGTTCACCTCCACCTAGGCCCAGATTCCAACGGAGGTTATAGGGGGATAGCAAATGACCAATTACGACATAAGGAGATAAATGGGAATGTCCAATATCTTGTATCCCGAGCGCTAAACCAAAGTTCTCTTTAGTCTCAGGAATTAATTTATACTTGAAACGTACTGATAAATCATTAAAATCCCGGCTCAGATCTAATGCTGCCCCCAGTTCAAAATCAGTAACCAACCCCAGATCAATTTGTATTTTTCCCCGACTATGTTCATCAATATGAGCTCCTAAACTGTATGCCCCTGAAGATAATACACGGTTAGTTGGGATATTAATTACATCTGTTGACCCAAATATTCCTTTAGCATCAACATCTTGCCCACTCCCCAGGCCCAAGACTATTACGGTTAAAAAGGTTGCTAGAATTTTCTTAATTTTCATCCTCTGTTCCCTACTCCTTTAATCAACTTTTATATGTAAGCTTTGCTACTAAAAGACAAATTTTATTCATTACTTGTTTTTCCTGCAGGGAATTCATGTCAACAAAAATCTTACTGATCTTTCTTTATTTTCAATCCACTTTTTACTTCCTTTACCCCCCGGGCACTAGCGGCGGCTTTAATAGCCGCTTTAACCTCTTCTTCCGATGAGACTTCACCCAAAATTAGCACTTCTCCTTTTGTCACCTTACAGCCTACGGTTTCTGGGATTAGAGGGTTAATCCTTAATTCTTCAGAGACTTCAAAATGCACATCCCCATCATCGATCGCGCCATCGGTAGAGAGCGTTAATGCATTCTCTATGGTTTCAACCCCTTCAACCTGTTGAACAACCTTTTCCGCTTCTTCTTTTTCGGCTAAGAGATCAACAATCCCCTGTAGATAAACCACGCCGTTAGAAACTGTAGCTTTAATCCCATACGGAGCGAGAGCGGATTCCTCTATCCTCTGTCGGATCCTCTCTTCCAAGTTATTCTTGTCTTTCATTACGTCCTCCTTTATTCATGGACCTAGAAAAAACTCTCGTTGCTCGATACTCGTCACTCGTATTGAATGATAACCTTGCGACTTTAGGTCCCAAAATCCGGCGCTTCACCCCAGCGCGCGGGGGAGCATCCTTGCCGGATTGTTGGCAGCTAGTCGTCAATGTCAACCTCCTTTTGACCC
>DHOO01000125.1:29869-36940 GCA_002409975.1 Firmicutes bacterium UBA5388 | reverse complement strand
TTTAGGAAGCCGGCGTGAGCGACTGCCTATTGATGGAGAGCAACTATCGTTTAAGGGTATTACACTTGGTGTTGGTGTTAATGATTACGTCTTTAAATGGAATAATGGGGAGAAGGAGAGGAGTTTTTTCTTGATTAAAGAGTCGGGATGCTCTTTAACTTCTCTTCAAATTCTTCGGTCGCCTGTTCGTAGTCACCAGTAAACTTCTCTAATTCACTATAGAGTTTTTCCGCTTCTACGTTGATTTCAGCGTTTCTTTTTGCTAAATTAGCAATGGCTTCGCCATCTCCATTAGTAGAAGCGGTAATTAGTTCTTGATTATTCTGCCGCAGCTCCTCTTCCAGTTGGGAGATGGCCTTTTCTAGCTGGGATAATTTCTGTTCTAACGGTTTCAATACCTGTGCTCGGCGAGTAATAATTTCTGCTCTTTCTTGCCGGAGAACTTTTCCCTGATTAACCGATGGCCTAGTGTTGCTTGGAGTTTTAATTTTTAATTCCTCTGCTTCCTGATCCCCCTCCCAACCAAGCTCAGAGAGGAAACGCTGGTAACTGCCGTTAAAAACGGAGATGCTTCCTCGGTCGAAGATGATTAATTTGTTGACTAGGGCGTGGAGGTAGAGTTCATTATGGGTGACGATTAACACTGCGCCATTATAGGCATCAAGCGCTTCCAATAAAGAATCACAGGAATCCATATCCAGATGGTTAGTCGGTTCATCCAGTAATAACAGGTTACTGGGAGAGACCAAAAGTTTAGCCAGAAGGACACGGCTTTTTTCTCCGCCTGAGAGCACGCGGATCTTTTTTAAGGATAAATCACCGCTAAACATAAAAGCGCCACTAATGTTCCGGGCTTGTTGTGGAGTGCAGTTTGGAGTGGTAGCGATGATCTCTTCCAAGATCGTTTTATCCGGATCGAGCTGCTCAATATTGGTTTGACCAAAATAGCCGGTTTTTAATCCCGGATGCCGTGTAATGGAACCGCCCAGGGGTCCAAGTTTGTCGGCTAAGAGTTTAAGTAGGGTGGATTTGCCTTTCCCATTTTGGCCAATGATGCCGATGCGGTCATTTTTTTCTACGGTGATATTCAGGCTATTAATCAGGAAAGGCTCTTTTTTATGATAGGAAAAGGAAAGATTTTGGGCCTGCATGACGACCTTGGCGGGCATAAACTCTTCCGGGAAGGAAAACTCCAGTTCCTCAATGGGGGCTAGTTTTTCTAACTTAGCCGCTTTCTCCAGCATCTTGATTCGGGATTGGACGCGACTGCTAAGGGTAGCTTTGTACCGGAACCTATTAATAAAGAGTGCGGTCTCCTTGCGTTTTTTTTCCTCATTGAGCCGTGTTTTTTCATAAATTTCCTCTTCTTTAGCAAGCTGCGTATAGTATTTTTCGGTTTCCCCGGCAATTTTTCGCATTTTTTGGCGGTGGATCCCAAGGGTATGAGTGATGACACTATCCATGAAGCTCCGATCATGAGTAATCAGCATTAATTCATGCTCCCATCCCTGTAAGAACCGGATTAACCACCGGATTGAGGTGATATCAAGATAGTTGGTGGGTTCGTCTAAAAGTAGTAAATTTGGTTCGGCTACCAGCACCTTGGCTAGGTTTAAACGGACCTGGAAGCCGCCAGAGAACTCTTCCGGCGGACGCTGGAGACCAGATTTAGTAAACCCCAGACCAAAAAGGATCTTCTCTACTCGCCAACTTTCGTATTTTTGGGCAGCGGGTAGCCCAAGACAAGCTTCTTCGAGAAGAGTTGGACGGGAGAACTGCAGATGTTGCTCCAGATAACCAAGGGAGTAGTTTTTTGGAATAGAAATGGTTCCGCTATCCGGATGCTCCTGTCCGGTGATTAATCGTAAAAGGGTGGTTTTACCATGACCGTTTCGGCCTACCAGTCCAACTCGTTCTCCAGGATTGATTACAAAATTAGCATCGGTAAATAGGATTTGTTCCCCATAGGACTTGGAGAGATTTAGCGCTTTGATCATTTACATCACACCTGAGAGTTTCTATTCTATAATAATTTATATGTTGACAAGGAAATAGTCAAGCCCTGACGAGACTGGAAAAGAGGGCGGGTGAGAGACCGGAGAAAGCCTGGAGTAGTTGTTCAGCTTTTCGGATGTCCTCTTCTACTACGGCAAGAGGAATGAAAACAAATTCTGATTAGTGGAGATTCGTGGCATCAATTGAATTTCTTTCTCTGCCCAGCAGTCTGGGTTAGACGACTATTTAAAAAATGTTAGTATGCTTGTCGAACAATGAACTTATTATAAAATTTATAGTTAAAAACATACTTGATTCACTGGAGGAAATATGATACAATTCATTCACGAAAGATAAAGGTGATTGTATTGGAAAATTTACGCCGTGGAAATAAGGCTTTAATCAAGGACATAAACAGAGCACTCGTTTTGGACCAGTTACGTAGTTACGGTCCGCTAAGTCGGACTGATATCGCGAAAAGGACTAAACTGGGTCTTTCTACCCTTACTAAAATTACTGATGATCTTATTGCTCAGGGAATGATTAAAGAGATTGGCGAAGGAGATTCTAGCGGGGGACGAAGGCCTGTCTACCTGGAATTTAACTCTAATTACGGTTATGCGCTGGGGGTAAAAATAGAAGAGAGACGAATTATACTTGCGCTGACCAATCTCCAGGCGGAGGTTCTGGAAAAATCGTATATTGATTATTCCCCCGGCGCACCTTCCGACGAGGTAATCGGTGCATTAATACAAGGTATATCTAAGATGATGGATAAGAACAAGTTTCTGGTGCACCGCTGGTTGGGGATAGGAATTGCTGTTTCAGGGTTGGTAGATAAAAACTCAGGCTGTTTGATCTTTTCTACTCTGCTTGGTTGGGGGGAAGTGCCGTTCCGCCGCATTCTGCAAGGAAAATTTCCCGTCCCGATTATTGTTGATAATGACGTGAACGCTTATGCTCTAGCTGAACTTGCTTATGGCTATGGCAGGGAAGTTGGAAACTTTATTCTGGCAACCATCGGGGTGGGTATTGGTGCTGGTCTGGTTTTAGATGGTAAAATATTTCGCGGAGAATTTGGTGGCGCCGGTGAAATCGGACATATGGTTATTTACGGCAAGGGAAATTCCTGTTATTGTGGGCGAAGAGGTTGTTTGGAAGCCCATGCCGGAGAAAAGTTTATTGTCAATGAGACAAAGAGACTACTAACTCAGGAGAAGGATTCCATTTTATACGGAGAACGTTCCACCTTGACTTTTGCCAGAGTGTTGAAGGCGGCGGAAGACGGTGATTGTTGTGCCAGGCAGGCTTTTTGGACAGCCGGATATAATTTGGGGATCGGTTTAGTGAATTTGATAAATATTATGAATCCCGCTACTATTATTCTAGCAGGAGAAAGTATGTCTGGGCAGGAGTTTTTGCTTTGTGGTATCCGAGAATTATTACAGACTAACTTTTTCACTAAGTATCAAGAAAAATTTGACCTTAGGGTTTCAGCGCTTGGAGATGACGCGTGGGAGAGAGGCGCTGCCATTCTGGTTATTAACGAGCATTTTCGGGAACCGATTTATCGTGGACAGAGAACTGTTTACAGTATGTAAAAAATTTTTCCGATCTTACTTCGATGAACGAAATAAATCAAAGGAGTTTTGCTGAAACGTTCTTGACTGGCTTGGAGAAATCGGCTGATAAGGAAGGAGAACTTAATGCGCATACGAATGATGGTCCATTTTGTCTGCAATGGATTAAACGCTGGGGTTCGGTAGCCAAACCGCTATTTTGGTCCCAAGGGATGTACCTGGTATTATGGGCGGAACTGCAGAAGTAAAGAAAGGAGGGAGCGGGCTTAAATATTTTTTTAACGCTTGAGGAATTAGGGAGAACATAGTCCTATAAGAACCCAATTTAAAGGAGGAGTTAAAATGAAAAAATTTACTATGGTCCTTTTTTGCCTTATGTTGCTTACGAGTATGTTCCTGATCTGTGAAGGGGCGCCCAAAAAAGTCACATTAAGACTGATGCAGTTTAAACCGGAAATCACCGACCAAGTGCATAACATGGCTAAGCAATATAATAAGGAAAATCCCAACGTAACTATGGAAGTGGAAATACTGCAGGCTGATTATGAGGCGGTGTTAAGAACCAAATTGAATGCACGTAATGCGCCTGACATCTTCATGACGAACGGATATTTCTATAACCAGGTTTACCTTGACTACTCATATGATCTGACCAACGAAAGCTTCATGAAACAGATTGATCCAAACACTTTAGAGGCTGCTACTTTAGATGGTAAAATCTATGGCTTTCCTTTTTTAGTGGAGAGTTACGCTTTCATTTACAATAAGGAGCTGTTTACAAAAGCGGGAATCACCGAGCTACCAAAGACCTTAACGCAACTGGAAGCGGCTTGCCGGAAGCTGCAAGCTAAAGGGATTATTCCGTTTGGCAACGGTTATAGAGAAGGCTGGGTCTTTAAACACATATTCTCACATCTAATGGCCGGAGATGGAAACTTTCGGGAAACAGCGGAAAAGCTAAACAGCGGGGAACTCAAATTCGGTGATTTGCCTTCTGCAATGAAGATCTTTGATCTGCTCGACCTGACTTTAAAATATGGGAATCCCCGACCACTGGAAACAGACTTCACCCAGCAAATCACATTACTGGCCACAGGTGAAGTCGCCATGATTCACCAGGGCAGTTGGGCGGAGGAAGGAATCCGCAAAATCAATCCTCAGATCCAAATAGGCTACTTACCCGTACCTGTAGGTGAAGATCCAGACAAAGCGCGGGTCATGGTAGACGCCAACATCCTTTACCGGTTGAATAAGGATTCCAAAAACTTAAACGAGGCGAAAAAGTGGCTTGAATGGCTGATTGCTTCTGACTCGGGCCGCGAATTTATCGTGAATGAATGCAAATTTATCCCGACCATTAAGGGGATTAATCCCCCGGATGTCCAATTGGCAAACGAAACCATCGACTATATGTTCAAAAACTTAACTTATCCCTGGGTTCAAGGATACTGGCCGGCTAGTTGGGAAACTCATCTTGGCAACTTACTCCAGGATTATTGCGGCGGAGCCAGGACAAGGCAGCAAGTGATCGAGGAATTTAACAGAACTTGGTTGGCTCTGGTCAATTAACGAGATCAATAGGGAGCATGATTTATACTAACTTTTGATAGATAGCTACATAGTCAGCATTAATTTAACATTAATACGGTTTTTTCAATAAGCATAAGGTGGTTGGCGCGGCGTACACCCGCGCCGATCGGCCTAATTCAAAGGTTCGAAAAAACACATAGAAAAGCGGTGAAAACTATGAGAAGGAAAATTGCCATTCATAATAATTTTCACTTAATTTTATTTGCGCTTCCGGCGCTTTTGTTGATTATCACCATGTCTGAATTGCCGTTTTTACTAAATTTCTTTTATTCCTTCACTAAATGGAGCGGATTGGCAAAAACCCCAGTCTATATTGGGTTACAAAACTACTTTGTTACTTTAAAAGATCCCAACTTTCTTAATTCGCTGCTCTTTACCTTCAAATATACCATCTGCGTGGTAATTTTAACGAATGTCTTGGCGATGGCCCTGGCGATAATTTTGGATAAACCTTTAAGATTAAAAAACCTGTTTAGAACGGTCTTTTTCATGCCCAATATCATCGGCTTAATCATTATAGGTTTCATTTGGCGGTATATATTCACGCGCGGGTTTGATGCTTTTTATAACTTAACCCAGCTTCTCATTTTTAGCTGGAGCTGGCTTGGGGATCACAAACTGGCGTGGATATCTCTGGTCTTGGTGGCGGTCTGGCAGAGCGTCGGCTATATGATGGTCATCTATATTGCCGGATTACAAACAATTCCCCAAGACGTTCTGGAATCAGCCGCGCTGGAGGGAGTGACCGGACTGCGGATGTTTTTTTCTATTATCTTGCCCTTGATTATGCCGTCCGTAACCATTTGCTTCTTTTTAACCATGGCAAATAACTTGAAAGTTTTTGATCTGGTCTATGCGTTAACCGGAGGTGGTCCCGGAACATCAACCACTAGTATTTCCGTAAATATCTACAGAGAGAGTTTCCAAGCGAGCCGATACGGTTATGGAACAGCCCAAGCGGTGCTCTTCTTTTTAATAATTCTGGCACTCACCCTTATTCAATTGCGCATCTTTAAGCAGCGGGAGGTTGAGTTATGAAAGTTGTGGAGATATTATTGGGGAAGGATCAAGATCTTACCCGAGTCAAGTGTAACCTGCAAACTATTTTTACTCTAATTGGCTTAACCCTTATTTCTGTACTTTTTCTGTATCCGTTTTTTTTGGTTTTAATTAATTCCCTGAAGACCTATGCCGAACTGCTAACGGATGTTTTCAGTCTGCCAACTAAGGTGGAATGGAGAAATTATCCCCACTCTTGGAGACTGATGGATTATCCACGGGCGTTTTTAAACACGTTTTATGTAACGATCGTCGGCATTATCGGTATTATTTTTATCAGTTCATTGGCCGGATATAAGATGGCGCGAACTAAAACCCCTTTAAGCAACTTCTTGTTTATACTTTGCATTGCTCCTATGTTAGTACCGTTTCAAACGATTATGATCACTTTGACCAAAGTAAGCAGAGATCTGTATCTGATGGATAGTCT
This sequence comes from Firmicutes bacterium UBA5388, assembly GCA_002409975.1. Taxonomy (GTDB): domain Bacteria; phylum Bacillota; class UBA4882; order UBA10575; family UBA10575; genus UBA5388. The sequence goes on along the minus strand of DHOO01000125.1, from coordinate 30,286 downwards.
CACCGGATTGGCTGTAATCTATTGGGGGCTAGGGACGCCGATGGCTATATTTTTGTATCACGGCTTTGTGAAAAGCGTTCCGGCGGAACTGGATGAAGCGGCGGTAATGGATGGGTGCACACCTTTTCAGGTCTATGCGAAAATAATTTTTCCCTTACTAAAGCCGATTACAACAACCATAGTTGTTCTGGATGTTTTGTGGATTTGGAACGATTTTTTATTACCCCTGCTGATGGTGAACGGGCAACAGTCTGCTAAAACCCTGCAATTACGCGCCTATCAGTTTTTCGGACAGTATGTCAGTGAATGGCAGTATGTGATGGCAGCTATAGTAATGTCAATTGTTCCAATTATTATCTTCTTTTTAGTTATGCAGAAACATATCATCAGAGGTATTGTGGCAGGGGCGGTTAAGGG
>DHOO01000125.1:29531-29711 GCA_002409975.1 Firmicutes bacterium UBA5388 | reverse complement strand
CTGGCAGGGGCGGTTAAGGGATGATGTAATTGGTTATGGTGGTTTTAAGTAAATATTCTTTTTATTACTTGATATTATTAGCGATTGTATTCATTTAATCAACACTAGACTGATGTCCCTAGCAAATAGTTAAGCCCTGACGAGATCGAGACTGGGAAAGAGGGCGGGTGAGAGACCGGA
>DHOO01000125.1:21100-29350 GCA_002409975.1 Firmicutes bacterium UBA5388 | reverse complement strand
CTGGAGTAGTTGTTCAGCTTTTCGGATGTCCTCTTCTGTTACAGTGGGAGGAAAGGAATGAAAAAGGGGACTATCGCGGTGTAGAGTACGCCAATTGCTTTCAGCCAGACTATTATAGGGAAAAATTTCGATTTTCTCCAGGTTGGGAAGTTTTTTTGCCCATTCACCAAGCGAATGTAGGGTTTCGGGTTGATCCGTCCGCCCCTTAATAAGGACATAGCGCAGCCAGACTGGGATCTTCAAAGCAGCAAGTTTTTCCCAGTTGGTTATGACCTGCCCCAAGTTTAGCCGGGAGAGGGTTTCAGGGGTTAGAGGATGTTTGATCGAGAACATTATGAGGTCAACCTCGCGAACTACGCTTAGAAAAACAGTGGCTGGTCCCCACCCCGAGGTATCAAGCGCAACGTGCCAGTCCCGACTCTTTGCTAATTTTGCAAGTTTAATGGCAAATTCGGGTTGGTAAAGCGGTTCTCCGCCAGAGATCGTCAGCCCAGGAGGGTTTGGTAGAAAAGAACGGAATCTTTCCAGACGAAGAAGGAGCGCTTCCGGGTCAATCTCCTCTCCTCCCTGCGGTTCCCAGGAGTCCGGGTTATGACAGAAGATGCACCCAACCGGGCAACCTTGGAAGAAGACTACACATCTGGCGCCCGGTCCGTCAAGGGTACTAAAACTCTGAATTGATTGGATGCGTCCCATGATGCCCACCTTCCTACTACATTCTTTCGTAGATGGTACGTTCAATGACTTCGAGTTGTTGTTCCCGGCTTAGTTTGATAAAATGCACTGCATAACCAGAGACGCGAATGGTGAGGTTGGGATAAAGTTCGGGGTGTTCCATGGCTTCAATCAGTGTTTCTCGGCTGTAGACATTAATGTTGATATGGTGGCCATTGGCCCCGAAGTAACCGTCAACCAGACCCATTAAGTTCTTAACTCGTTCTTCTGGGGAAATTCCCAGCGCGCGAGGGGTGATCGAAAAGGTATAGGAGATACCATCAAGGCAGATTTCATAAGGTAATTTAGCAAGAGAACGCATTGCCGCCACGATTCCATTATGTTCCCGGCCATGCATGGGGTTAGCCCCGGGAGCAAAGGGTTTTCCTGCTTCTCGTCCATCAGGGGTAGAGCCGGTTTTCTTTCCATAGACGACATTAGAAGTGATGGTAAGAATCGACATGGTTGGTTTCGCATTCCGGTAAATGGGTTGCTGGGCCAGAGAACCATAGAAATAGCGTAAGACTTTGATGGCCAGTCCATCTACCCGGTCATCATCATTACCAAAGTAGGGAAATTCGCCCTCGACGGCAAAGTCGGTGGCAATACCATGCTCATTCCTAAGAACCTTGACCCGGGCGTGACGGATGGCGCTTAGGGAATCAGCTACGACGGAGAGACCGGCTACGCCAAAGGCCATGTGGCGATGGGGATTGGAATCAATTAGAGCCATTTGAATGCGTTCATAATTATATTTATCGTGCATGTAATGAATGCAGTTCATGGTGCGACTATAAAGCACAGAAAGCCAGGTTAAGACTTTTTCATAGTTTTCCCAGACCTGCCGCCAATCCAGATATTCTCCTTTGAGGAGAGGCACTTCCAATACTTGTTCACCGGTCAGTTCATCACGACCACCATTAATGGCCAGTAAGAGAGCTTTGGCCAAATTAACCCGGGCGCCGAAAAACTGCATGTCTCGACCGGTACGGGTTGCTGAGACACAACAAGAGATCCCATAGTCATCGCCAAAGATTGGTCTCATTAATTCATCATTTTCAAATTGGAGGGTCGAAGTCTCGATTGCAAGCTTAAGGCAGTATTCGCGGAAAGGCTTTGGGAGCCTGGGACTCCATAACACGGTTAGATTTGGTTCCGGCGCTGATCCTAGGTTTCTAAGCGTATGTAACCAACGATAATCGGTCTTGGTAACCAGCGGGCGTCCGTCTTCGCCCATCCCTCCGACGGACTCGGTGATCCACAGCGGATCGCCGGCAAATAGTTGATCATATTCCGGGGTACGCAGATGTCTGACTAAACGGAGTTTAATGACCAGTTGATCAATTAATTCCTGCGCCTCTTCCTCACTGAGTGTACCGGCAGCGAGATCGCGTTGCAGATAAATATCAAGGAAGGGACTATTATGACCGAGAGACATGGCGGCGCCGTTCTGTTCCTTAACCGCTCCCAAATAAGCCAGGTACAGCCATTGCACTGTTTCCCATGCATTCTCAGCGGGTCTGGTAAGGTCAACTCCGTATGCTTTAGCCATTTCTGCCAACCGCTCGAGGGCACGTACTTGATCGGCAATATCTTCGCGTAGATGGATCGTGGCATCATCCACATTGTCTAACGCATAAAGATCCTTCTTTTTTTCCTTGATCAGGAAAGCTATGCCATAAAGGGGAACTCGCCGGTAATCTCCGATTAATCTCCCCCGACCGTAAGCATCGGGTAAACCGGTAATGATGCCCAGGTGGCGAGCTTGGCGCATCGCCGGGGTGTAAATCCTAAAGATGGCCTCATTTTGGGTCCGACGGTAGTTGGTAAAGATTTTGGCCATTACTGGGTCGGGCTCTACATTCCGGGCTTTACAGGCAGCTTCCACCATCCGCCAGCCGCCCCAGGGATTAACTAATCGTTTTAGGGGTTTGTCGGTCTGCAGACCAACAATAACCTCATTATCCTTGTCGATATAACCGGGACTCCAAGCGGTTACCCCGGCTACTCGGCTGGTGTCGACTTCCAGCACACCCCCAGCTTTTCGTTCCTCTTCCATTAGTTGTTGGCATTTTTCCCAGAGTCGCTTCGTCCGGGAAGAGGGACCGGAGAGAAAATCCGGTTTTTCATAAAAAGGATGATAATTGTGACGGATGAAATCACTAAGATCAATCTTTTCTCGCCAGAGATCACCCTTAAAATTACGCCAAGGATTCATCGTTTCTCCTCCTTTTCGGGCGGAAAAAGAAAAACCGCCCGGACATATTGTGCCCAGGCGGTCGGCGAATCTTTCCCATACTCCCTAGTGGTCTTTTCCACTTTTCCGCCAGTTGTATGGGGTAAAAATAATGATTTAATATCATATAAAATTATAGCTGATCATCCTTTTTTGGTCAAGAGAGGATCTTTGTGGTTATGTTTAGCCTTTTCGACCTTTTATGGCGCTATTTTTTAAGTTGACGTTCATTTATTACTTTGATATTATTAGGTTTGATTATAATTATGGTTACTTATAAAAGTAATATTTAATTTTCAATGTTCAATGATCGATCAATTTTTGTTGACTTTCTAAAATTTGATTGAGGTCGAAACCGGCTTCCAAATTAATATCTCAAATCTGAATATACAATTACTGTATAAATTAGCTTGATTTTTATGTTAGCGCGAAAAGATTTATGTTTTTTATGGCTAATCATAATTATTATATCTAAACTAGAATTGCTCGATCTTTTTACAAAGAAAAGACCGTAATTTAAAGAATAAGGGGATAAAAGATGAAACGCCTGGCTGTTCGCTTGTTACCAACAACTTTAGGAATTGTTTTGATTTTACTGTTACTCACTACTACTTTAGCTGGACAGGAGATTAGTAAGGAGCAGGCTCTGACTCAGCTGATTATGAGTTCCTTAAACACTTGGCATTATTCCCCTCTTAAACAAGGTGATCAGTTGTCGGAGAAAACCTTTACTCTATATCTAAAAAACCTTGATTACAATAAGCGCTTTTTTACCGAGACTGACTTAGAAGAGTTAGAGCAGTATAAATTTAAGCTTGATGATGAAATTAGCTATGGCTCGAATGAGTTTTTTAATGTGTCAGGAGATCTTCTGAAAAAGCGGATCCTTGAAGTTAAAACCTATACTGAGGAAATTTTAACGAACCCTTTTACTTTTGTCGAAGATGAATATTTAGAAGTGGATGCCGAAAAACGAGCTTATCCCAAGGATAGTCAAGAACTAAAAGACTTATGGCGCAAGATTGTAAAATATCAAACCTTGGGGGTTTATATGGATCTGCTGCTGGAACAAGGGGAACAAGATGCGGAACTGGGGAAAAAGTTTACTGCGATCATGCAAAAACCCTTCCAGCCTCAGCTTGAAAGTAAGGCGCGGGAGAAAGTAAGTAAAGACCTGAAAAGAACTTTCGAGCGGATGCTCCAGGAAAAAACAGAAGATCGTTTTAGTAGATATATCAATGCCTTAACTAGTAGCTTTGATCCTCATACTAATTATTTTCCACCGAAGGTCAAAGAGGATTTTGATATAGAGATGACTGGAATGCTTGAAGGGATCGGCGCTACTTTACAAGAAGATGGTGACTATATTAAGGTGGTTAGCATTGTGCCAGGCGGGCCTTCTTGGCGACAGGGGCAATTAAAAGCCGGCGACTTGATTCTTAAGGTGGCTCAACGGGATGAGGAGCCGGTTGATGTGACTAATATGCCGGTCGATGAAGCGGTGAAGTTAATTCGCGGTAAAAAAGGCACTGAAGTAAGGTTGACCGTTAAAAAGCCGGAAGGACAGATTGAGGTTATTTCTATTATTCGCGATGTAGTGATCATTGAAGAGACTTATGCCAAATCACTAATAATTAATACGGGTAAAACCGGAAAGAAAATGGGTTATATTTCTCTGCCTTCGTTTTATCATGATTTTGATAATGCTAAGGGAAGGACCTCTTCTGAGGATGTTCGCATTGAGCTTGAGAAGTTAAAGAAAGAGAAAGTAGAAGGGGTTATTCTTGACCTTAGAAATAATGGCGGAGGAGCTCTTGATGATGCGGTGAAGATGGCGGGTCTTTTTATAAAATCTGGTCCGATCGTGCAGGTTAAAAATAAACAGGGAAGGATTAAAGCGCTTAATGATCCTGATTCATCGGTAGTATACAGTGGGCCATTAGTGGTGATGATTAATTCCTTAAGTGCTTCCGCTTCAGAGATTTTGGCTGCTGCCCTCCAAGACTATGGCCGGGCGGTGATAGTGGGTAGCCCCAGTTCTTTTGGTAAGGGTTCGGTCCAAGAAATGGTAGATCTTGATTTTCTCCTTGATTACCTTTACCCTCGCTCACCAGGGTACAAACCTTTGGGCTCCTTAAAACTAACTGTCGAAAAATTCTACCGGATAAATGGCGATTCCACGCAATATAAGGGGGTTCTCTCTGATCTAGTGCTCCCTGACCCTTATGCTTACTTGGATATAGGAGAGAAGACTCTTGACTATGCAATGCCTTGGGACAAGATTAGCTCCTTATCATATAAAAAGTGGGAGCGGCAAGCCTGGAAGTTGGAAGAACTTAAAAACCGAAGTTTACAGCGGATCGAGGCTAATCCAAACTTTACTTTGGTCGAAAAAAATATTGAACAGGTTAGGCAGCAAAAAGAGCAGAGCACTCAACCATTGAAACTTGATGAATTCTTAGAAAAACAGCGGATGCTTCAGTTAGAGGCCCAAAAACTGGATGCCTTAAAACCGGAGGAACGAGGCTATAAATTTAGGGCTTTAGACACGACCGGGGCCAAGGAGACAGGTCGGGAAGAGAGGACCCAGGAATGGTTAAAACAGGTCGGTTCCGATATTTATTTGGAAGAAACGATTCAGATTTTAAATGATATGATTGCTGCCGGTAAGCTTGCTGAAGCAGCGTAATAAAAAAGGAATGGGCGCCACTTTAGGCGCCCATTTTTGGTTATAGGGTTATTAAGGAATTGCATAATTCAATTATTTACGATTTAACCACATATCTGATTTCGTAACTAATCAATCTATACCAGGGGAAACGCTATCGCAAGCTTTCACGGTTTCCCTTGGTGTCTATAGATGTCACGAATTCAGATTAATATATTGATATGCCCACTAGGACATCGGTTAGAAAGATAAGCAAAAAGAAAGATTGAATCGTTTAAGCGATACTAAAACTTAAATCGGTAAGCCCATAACATAGTTTTTCCGAAAAAAGCAGCGGTTTTCCGGTCATGTCTAATGTTCTCCTTGCTACAAATTTAGACTCTATGCTCGATTATAAAGAGATTCTCCAAAAGCTGGGTATTTTCTGCTTTTCCATTAATTTGTCAGTTTCATACCAGTGACGTAGAAAAATCTTAAGGTGACATGATTAGGATTAGACCGCAAAAAGCATAATGAAGTAAAAATTAAATTTTTATCAGATTTTCTTGGTGAGATTGAGGGAGAAATGCGGCTTTAATATATGGAATTGTAAAGTCAATCAAATGTCAGGATGACATATTGACTGGGAAGCCGTATTTCGACCGAAATTGAACTTTAGAAAGCCGATATAAAATGATCGTGAATGGAATTTTGTTTTTGTAAGCAAATCATTATCATAGAATAACTACACAAATTAAGCTTTATCTCTTGATTAAAAAGAGAAAAAGGATTATACTATTAATGTAAGCGTTTACAGACTGACTAACCGCTTAACCCTGGCGAACTGTCCATGAGGTGAAAACATGAAGATGCAGGATATCGCGGATTTGGCTGGAGTCTCGATTGCCACTGTTTCTCGGGTGATTAATCAACCAGAGAAGGTTAAAATCGAGACCAGGTTGAAAGTGCAAAAAATACTAGAGCAGACTAATTTCGTCGCTAATGCAGTTGCTAGGGGTCTTGTTGTCAACTCCATGAAAACCATTGGCGTATTGACGGTAGATATTAGAGATCTTTATTTTTCGAATATTATTTATACGATCGAACGACAATTTACTGATCTTGGTTATAATGTGATCTTATCGAATACCGGCGGTGAATTAGGGGAAAAAAAGAAATACCTCCTTGTGATGTTGGAAAAACAAGTAGATGGGCTTATTTTAGTGGGGTCGGTTTTTAAAGAACGTTCTGGAAATAAACATATCTTAGAAGCTAGCAAAAACGTGCCTGTGATTTTAGTTAACAGCTTTTTAGAAGGGGATAATATCTATTCGGTGCTTTGTGATGATGCCTACGGAGTAAAAGAGGCCGTTAATTATCTAGTTAATCAAGGACGGAAAGATATTTATTACTTTACAGATACCAAGAGCGCCAGTGGACTGGCTAAACTGGAAGGTTTTGTCTTAGGGATGAAGGAAAACGGTCTTAATGAAACTAATATAATTGAAGTTTCACGCGATTTGGAAGGTGGAATAAAAGGTAGTGAGCAGTTAGTGGCTGACAACAGGAAAGTATCGGCAGTTATTTGCGGAGAGGATTTGATTGCGATCGGAGCAATGAAAGCGTTTACAGGATTAGGCCGTAAAATTCCGGATGATGTAGGTTTTATTGGGTATAACAATTCAATTCTTGCTCAAACAGCAACTCCAACTTTAACCTCAGTGGATAATATGGCGGCCGCTATGGCTCGACAAGCGGGGGAACTACTGGTTGATACTCTTCAGCATAAACAAGTATCGAAAAAGATTGTCTTAACACCGTCGCTATTGGTAAGAGAGAGTACGAATTTATCTTCAAAATAAGGAAGTTTGTTTCCAGATTGTAGGCGGCATAATAGATTAAGAAATTGCCTGATTGATTGATTTTAAAATTTACCACGAAAGGCCGGCGTGAACGACCAAAGGCAATCGCCCTGATTGTGGTTAAATGGAGCCTTGAGGTAATAAGCAATTCCCTAAGATAACAGTGTTGTAATAGGTATTTGTATTTGTTTAAAACTGGGGCGGAATTTCCCCCCGGTAATCATAAATGAGGAGGAGAAGATAATGGCAAAAGCGGATCTAGGTCTCATCGGTTTAGCGGTAATGGGTGAAAACCTTGTCATGAACATGGAAAGTAAAGGTTTTACAGTGGCGGTTTTTAACCGAACGGTGGAGAAAGTAACGAACTTTGTAGAAGGACGGGCGAAGGGTAAAAATATTATTGGCGCCTTTTCCTTGCAAGAACTAGTTGCTAACTTAAAAAAACCCCGCAAAGTTATGTTGATGGTGAAAGCCGGTCGACCAGTTGATGATTTTATTGAATTACTACTCCCACTTCTGGAACCTGGAGATATCATCATTGATGGTGGAAACTCTCATTTTCCGGATACCATTCGCCGTACGAAATATGTGGAGGAGAAAGGCCTATTATACATCGGTACTGGCGTTTCTGGCGGTGAAGAGGGCGCCCTGCTTGGACCAAGCTTAATGCCTGGTGGTTCTCCGGCGGCTTGGCCTCATGTTAAACCGGTTCTACAGGCGATTGCCGCTAAAGTGGAAGATGGCAGTCCTTGTTGTGATTGGGTCGGCGAGAATGGAGCCGGGCACTTTGT
>DHOO01000125.1:19834-20756 GCA_002409975.1 Firmicutes bacterium UBA5388 | reverse complement strand
GCCCGTAAAGATGAGGATGGGACCCCGTTAGTAGAGAAAATTTTGGATACCGCCGGACAAAAGGGTACGGGCAAATGGACAGGAATTGCTGCTCTAGATGAAGGTGTTCCTCTAACTTTGATTGGGGAAGCAGTCTTCTCTCGCTGCCTCTCTGCGCTAAAAGAGGAACGGGTTGCCGCTGCGCAGATTTTGACAGGTCCGAAGCCCAGCTTTAAGGGGGACAAAAAAGCCTTTATTGAGGATATCAGAAAGGCGCTTTACGCTTCGAAGATCGTTTCTTATGCTCAAGGGTATACTTTGATGAAAACGGCGGCTAAAACCTATGGCTGGAATCTAAATTATGGTGGCATCGCTCTGATGTGGCGGGGTGGTTGTATCATCCGCTCAACTTTCCTTGGGAAAATTAAAGAGGCCTTTGATAAGAATCACGACCTGGCAAACCTACTTTTAGATCCCTTCTTCAAAGAGAAAGTTGAGTCTTCCCAGGAGGGTTGGAGAAAAGTATGTGCTACTGCTTTAACTAACGGGCTTCCGGCGCCGGCTTTTACTACTGCTCTTTGTTATTATGATGGCTATCGCTGCGCCAGACTCCCGGCCAATCTTCTTCAAGCGCAGCGTGACTATTTTGGCGCGCATACTTATGAGCGAGTTGACAAGCCACGTGGGGAGTTTTTCCATACTAATTGGACCGGTAAAGGAGGAAGCACTGCCGCTTCTACCTATACAGTATAATTTTCATTGTAAATAAGGGCAGACCTTTTTTGGTCTGCCCTTACTTCAATTTAGTAGTCCCCCACCCCAGCAAAGCTGGGGCAAGCGAAAGGATGAAAATAGAGCGACGAGTTGTATTTGCCGGATTGTTGGCAGGCGGTGTGATCGGTGGCGCATGGCTGCGTTGCTCAGTCCGGGCGGTACTCGATAT
>DHOO01000125.1:17879-19587 GCA_002409975.1 Firmicutes bacterium UBA5388 | reverse complement strand
CAGGTTGGAACAGGATCTAGTAGAAAGATAAAAATTGAAATAATCTTAAGTGAGGGGTTAAAGATGAAAGAAGTAATGCTGAGAAATGAGAAGATTGACAGTAAACGCTTGGCGCTGGAGATTGACAACTGGCTTAGTAGTTTAGCTGTTCAGCCGAAGAAAGTATTATTACTGCCACCTGATTTCACTCGTTTTCATTCTAAAGCGGGATTGATTGTCCAATTACTCTATAAGGCGCTGGTTCCTCAAACTCAGGTCGAGATTATGCCTGCCTTGGGAACGCACGTCCCGATGGGTAAAGAGGAATTGGAAATCATGTTTGGCACAGAGATTCCTAAAAGTTGTTTTTTAGCGCATGACTGGCGGAATGATGTGGTCAACATTGGTGAAGTGCCGGGAGATTTTGTTTCCGAAATTTCCGGTGGTCTGGTTTCTTATCCGATTGGCGTCGAGATCAATAAAAGGTTATTAGATAAAAGCTATGATCTAATCGTCTCGATCGGACAGGTGGTGCCGCATGAGGTGGTAGGGATGGCCAATTTTAGCAAGAACATATTTGTGGGGTGCGGTGGCGAAGATATTATTAATAAATCCCATTTTTTAGGCGCTGCTTATGGCATGGAAAAAATGATGGGTCGGGATCATACTCCGGTGCGTAAGGTCTTTGATTATGCAGAGGAGCATTTTCTCACCGAGGTTCCTTTACAGTATATCTTAACTGTAACGACCACGAAAGGACCAGAAACAACAATTAACGGCTTATTTATCGGTAGAAACCGGCGCCTCTTTGAAGAGGCGGTGCTCGAAAGTCAGAAACAAAATCTGGATTTATTAGAGCGACCATTATCAAAAGTGGTAGTTTATCTTGATCCCGGGGAGTTTAAAAGTACTTGGCTTGGGAATAAAGCGATTTACAGGACACGGATGGCGATTGCCGATGATGGGGAGTTAATTATTCTGGCGCCTGGCTTGAAACAATTTGGAGAAGACATGGTGATCGATGCCTTAATCCGTAAATATGGATATGTGGGCAGCAAACGTGTTTTGGAATTGGTGGACAAGGAAGAAGATCTGAAAAATAATTTATCTGCCGCCGCCCATCTCATTCATGGCTCATCGGAAGGCAGATTCAAGATTACTTATGCGCCGGGTCATCTAAGTAAAGAAGAGATTGAACAGGTTAATTTTTCCTATCTCCCTCTGGAAGAAGCGATGGAAAGATATAATCCTGCTCATTTGAAAGATGGTTTAAATACCTTGGAGAATGGGGAAGAACTGTTTTTTATCAGTAATCCGGCATTAGGACTGTGGGCGTTAAAAGAAAAATTTTAACCACGGAGCTAGTTTATATGAGTAACCTTTCTCCTGACTTAAGAGATGAGGGGTAGGCAATTCCTTAAGATAATAATAAGGGATAAGATTATAAATTAGGAGGCGAGTAACAGATGAGTGATTTAACCTTGTTTTATAGTCAAATAGTACAGGGTAAGGATCTTTCAGTTTTAAAACAGCAGGTCCAGGCTCATCCCGAATGGGGGATTTATGCAGATTCTCTTCATGAAGCCGAGGGAACGCTTTTATTTATGGTCAGGAGTGGAGCACAGAAAAACCTGGTGGCCGTTGGTGATAGGGGAAAGATCTTTCGAGAGTTAGTAGGGGAAGAGAAAAACCAAAACGGTTTAAAGATTAAAGTGTGTGCGTTAACAGT
>DHOO01000125.1:0-17613 GCA_002409975.1 Firmicutes bacterium UBA5388 | reverse complement strand
TTGGGATTAGCTTCAAGTGGACATTTGAAACTATTCAAGAAACACCCTGCTGTCCGCCCAGTATTAGCCCAACAGTCAATTCGGGAACTAAATCTTACCGGAAGAGATTATGGTCAGGTATTAGCCGATGCAGTGTGGGCGGTTTTTCAAGAAGACTACCGACTAGGATTTGGTGCAGACGGGGATCACTTGAAAGCCTTAGATGATATTAAGATGGCTTTAGATTATGGCTATACCATGATCACCCTTGATTGTTCCGAACATATAAAGAATTTTAGTTCTGAACAGAACGCGGAGCTCGAAGAGACTTACAGGTCTTTAGCGGAGGAAGAACGGGTTAAATTAGAAAAGCAATTTATCGGTAAAACTTTTAATTTAAAGACTGGTTTACGTTTAACGTTTACTCCTGAGGCTCTCAAACGCAATGCCGCCATTTATCAGCAAGCAATCAACTTTGCGATTATGGTTTTTAATCAATTTATCAAACCGCTGCAAGGCAAGGTCGATTTTGAGGTCTCGATCGATGAAACGGCGACTCCTACTGATCCGCTCTCCCATTTCTTTGTGGCTGAACAACTGATTGAAGCTGGGGTAAAGATTAATAGTATGGCGCCACGGTTTTGCGGTGAATTTCAGAAAGGGATCAACTATATTGGAGATTTAAAACAGTTTGAAGCAGAATATGTTGAGCATACCAAAATTGCTGAGCATTTTGGGTATAAACTGAGTATCCATTCGGGAAGTGATAAATTTGCCGTCTTTCCCGTGATTGGTCGGGAGAGTAAGGGTCATGTTCATGTCAAAACTGCGGGCACTAACTGGTTAGAAGCAATCAAAGTAATTATCGCCGCCGAGCCTGGTTTATACCGGGAAATGCATGAGTTTGCGCTTCGGCATTTAGAAGAAGCTAGGAAGTACTACCATATTTCCGGCGATCCTCAGCGGGTTCCCGCTCTTCAAGATTTAAGCGATCAAGAACTTCCAAAGTTAATGGAGGAAGATGATTCCAGGCAAATAATTCATATCACCTACGGTTTGATTTTATTAGCTAAGGATCAAAACGGAAAGTATTTGTTCAGAGACCGAATCTATGAGTGCCTGCAGCGGAATGAAGAACTATATAACCAATTTCTAGAGAAACATATTGGGAAACACCTTGAGTTACTTGGCTTTTAAATAAGCTGTTGAGTATAAGCATCCTTCTGAAAACCTGGCATTTGACTTTCCGAGGCTGTCCTTTAAGAGGGCAGCCTCTTTGGACGGTTTTTAAAGTTAAAATATAATAAAGATCTGCCAGATAGCGCATATTATGCTATAAAGATCAATAATCTTTAAAAAAATAACATTAGGTTGCAAAGCAGGAAAAAGCAGAGCATGACTCGAATTGAGAAGGAAATATCTAGCACGGAAGAAGGGAGCCACAATGAGTATAACCGATTACACTCCAGCGCCAAACTTTATCCGGAATATTATTGCTGAAGACTTAAAAAATAATAAACACGATGGGCAGGTGATTACTAGATTTCCACCGGAGCCTAATGGTTATCTCCATATTGGACATGCCAAATCCATTTGCCTTAATTTCACTCTTGCAGCCGAGAATAACGGTCGTTGTCATTTGCGTTTTGATGATACTAATCCTAGTAAAGAAGATGTGGAATATACGGAATCTATTCAAAGAGATGTAAAATGGCTCGGGTTTGACTGGGGGGAGCATCTCTACTATGCTTCTGATTATTTTGAGCAACTCTATGAGTATGCCGAAACTTTAATAAAAGAGGGGAAGGCTTACGTTTGTGACCTTTGCCCCGAGGAGATCCGTGAGTATCGGGGGACTTTGACCCAAGTCGGGAAGAACAGCCCTTATCGGGAGCGTAGTGTTGAAGAGAACCTTGATCTTTTTAGGCGGATGCGGGCCGGTGAGTTCCCGGATGGAGCTCGTGTCCTCCGCGCTAAGATTGATATGTCTTCTCCTAATCTTAATATGCGGGACCCGGTTATTTACCGTATTCTCCGCGCTACTCACCATCGCACGGGTGACAAGTGGTGTATCTACCCGATGTATGATTATGCTCATCCTCTATCTGATGCGCTTGAAATGATTACCCATTCGATTTGCACTTTAGAATTTGAGGATCATCGTCCGCTTTATGATTGGTGTCTAGAACAACTTCCTGTTCCCCGTCGTCCACAACAGATTGAGTTTGCCCGCTTAAACCTAACTTATACGATGATGAGTAAGAGAAAACTCTTGCAATTGGTGGAAAGAGGTTTTGTCAAAGGTTGGGATGATCCCCGGATGCCGACGATCGCTGGCTTAAGGCGACGGGGTTATACCCCTGAAGCAATCCGAGATTTTTGTGAACGGATTGGAGTGGCTAAAAGTAATAGCACAGTTGATATTGCCCTGCTTGAACATTGTTTGCGTGAGGATCTAAATAAAAGGGCGCCCCGTGTTATGGCGGTCTTGCGTCCTTTAAAAGTAGTCTTAGAAAATTACCCGGAAGATCAGGTAGAAGAACTAGAGGCGATTAATAACCCTGAAGACCCGTCCATGGGAAAACGAAAGGTTCCTTTTTCTAAGGTGCTCTATATAGAAGAGGAGGATTTTTGCGAGGCCCCCCCCAAGAAGTTCTATCGACTGGCGCCTGGCCGTGAAGTGCGATTAAGGTATGGCTACTTTATTAAATGCACTGAGGTGGTTAAAGATCAGTCTGGGAAAATTGTGGAACTCCGCTGTACCTATGATCCGGAGACGCGAGGAGGAGCAGCGCCGGACGGGAGACAAGTGAAAGCGACATTGCATTGGGTTTCAGCTTCTCATGCTCTGCCGGCAGAAATTAGGTTATACGACCATCTCTTTACTGAGGAAGATCCAGGGGCGGTAGAGGATTTCCAGACATGTCTTAACCCAGATTCTTTGGAGGTTTTAACTTCTTGCTTGGTAGAACCCAGTCTTAAAGGAGCTGCACTTGAAAGCAAATATCAGTTTGAAAGGCAGGGTTATTTCTGTGTGGATCCGGATTCCACCAAGGAAAAGCTAATTTTCAATCGTACGGTCTCACTCCGGGATACCTGGGCTAAGATTCAAAAGGCACAGAAAGGGTAAAAATTGAGCGACACGATGATTTGCCGGATTTTAGGCGCCTACATTTACTTGATAGTCGTAAAGGCTATCTGAACAACGAGTGACGAGCGACCAGCAACGAGTTGCGAGAGCAAGGTATGAAACGAATATTTTCTTTGAAAAAGGGTTTATCAGTTGAGAGAATTGCATAATTACCAAAACTTTTATTTAACCACAATATATAGTGTTTGACTGGTATTAGTCAAACACTATATATTGTATTGGGACCTTTTAAAAAGGATACAACGCAAAAAGCTTAATCGTTAATCCCATTGATTATAGCTTTCAATTTAAATATAATATTAAAGAAAGCTTTAATCTTGAAATGCTGGAAAAATTGTTATGCGCCAATAAGCAATAAAACATTTTTAAGAAGGGGATTAGGATGAAAGCGTTAGTTTTAAAGGATTATCACAAATTTATGATTGAAGAATTTGCGGTTCCGGGGTGTGGTCCAGATGAGGCGCTGGTGAAAATTAAAGCTTGCGCGATCTGTGGCAGCGATGTTCATGGGATTGATGGCAGTACTGGGAGGCGTATTCCACCGATTATTATGGGACACGAAGCTTCGGGCATCATTGAAAAAGTAGGAGCAAATGTACATAATTTTCAACCAGGCGCGCGAGTAACTTTTGATTCTACGATCTATTGTGGAAGGTGTTACTTTTGTCGACGTGGTGAGATTAATCTTTGTGACCATCGAAAAGTATTGGGGGTCTCTTGTGATGATTATCGCTTACATGGCGCTTTAGCCGAGTATGTTACTCTACCATCCCATATTATTTATTCGTTACCTGATAGTGTCAGTTTTGAGCAAGCTGCAATGATTGAACCATTGTCGATTGCCTTTCATGCGCTCAGACGTTCATCAGTCTCCTTAAATGAGACTGCTGTGGTGGTGGGAGTTGGGATGATTGGCTTATTGGTGGTCCAGTTGTTAAAATTGGTAGGTTGCCGACAGATTATTGCTGTCGATCTGGTTCAGGAAAAACTAAATTTGGCTCGGAAATTTGGGGCTACGGTTGGTCTTAAAGCAGACCAGGTTGATGTTCCAACTGAGATCTACAAATTGACGGAGGGGCGAGGCGCCGATCTGGCCTTTGAAGTAGTAGGGATTACTTCCACAGTACAATCAGCGATTGCCAGCTTAAGAAAAGGTGGCTCCTTAATTCTGGTGGGAAACCTGAAACCATCCGTCGATCTTCCTCTGCAAACGATAGTAACAAGACAATTATCACTTAATGGTTCTTGTGCTTCATCAGGCGAATATCCTGACTGCCTTGAGCTCATTGCCTCAGGTAAAGTTGATGTGGATACTTTTATTAGCGCTACTGCGCCGCTTGCGGATGGAGAAGCCTGGTTTAAACGACTGTATGCAGGAGAACCCGGCTTGATGAAAGTAATTCTTAAACCTTGAGCTAATCAATGAAGTTTATCCTGCCAACAATCCGGTAAGGATGCTCCCCGGCGTGCTTGGGTGAAGCGCCGGATTTTGGGACCTACAGTCGCAAAGGTTAACATTCAACATGAGTGACGAGCGACGAGCTGCGAAAGGAGAAGGAAATTTGTTTGATTTAACAGGTAAAGTAGCGATTGTTACCGGAACCAGCCGCGGGCTGGGACAATACTTTGGGCGGGCTCTGGCTAAAGCTGGAGCTGATTTGGTGATCACTAGCCGACATCTTGAAACTTTAAAACCATTTAAAGATGAGATTGAGGCTCTTGGAAGAAAAGCTTTTCCTGTGGAGTTAGATGTCTGTAACTATAATAGTATTCAACAACTGGTGGACACAGTTGCTCACGAGTTTGGGACAATAGACATTCTAGTAAACAATGCGGGTTGCAATATTCGTAAGCCGGCGCTTGAGATTACCTGGGAAGATTGGAATACAGTCCTCGACACAAATTTGCGGGGTAGTTTTTTTATGGCTCAAGCCGCGGCCAGAAAGATGATTCCTCAGAAATACGGAAGGATTATCAATATTGGTTCAGTTACCAGTGTCTTTGGGTATGCTGGTATTACCCCTTACTGCGCCAGTCGGGGAGGGGTTAAACAGATGACTGCCAGTTTAGCTGATGAATGGGGAAGACATGGAATTACGGTTAATTGTCTGGCGCCGGGTTGGTTTAAGACTCAACAAAATAAAGTACTATACGAGGATGTGGAATGGGTAGAATACATCTGTGATCGAATTCCGTTGAAAAGACCTGGTCAGCCTAATGATCTAGATGGCATAATAGTATTTTTAGCTTCAGATGCTAGTCAATATCTAACAGGACAGACAATTTTGGTAGACGGCGGGATCTCAACAGGCGCAACCCGAGCGGCCAGTAAAAAGTAATAAAAAGGCTTATTATCGTCCTGAGCAAAATTAAACGCTATCCGTGTTTGGATAGCGTTTAATTTCATCCGGCAAATAAAGTGGAATGAATTCCCTCTTAAATTCGCCTACGATGCGCCATGGTTAGCAGGAGTTTATTAGTAGTTAGATGAATATTTAAATAACAATAGGTTGATGTTCGTTTTCACAGGCGCCCTTATTTACTAAGGGGGAACAATTATGCTGAAACTATTTCCCCGGTTAATAACACTGATCATCACGGTAGCAGCCCATCTAACGGCTTACTACCAATTTCAGTTGGAAATTGTTAACCTTCCACTCCCCTCAAAGTGGGTAAATCAGTTTTATTTTCTTCTCATATCTTCCCTTCTTAGTGGCTTAATCCTGCCTTTTTGTCGTTATAAACTACTGAGATGGGTACTGCTATTGTTTCGCGTCACGGTGTTTTGGATTATGGGACTTCCTTTTGGTAGTTATCTTGGCATCGAGTTAACTCTTATTTCCGCCTTGATTGTTGAAGGGGTAATTTATTTGCCAAAGCATTGGGAAAGCGTTTCATTTGCAGTCGGAGTATGGTTATTTGTGCTTATTGCGCAAAGACCTATTCTCGCCTGGGAGATTGCGATGCCCGTTCCTTCCAAACACGATCTCTTATCATTATCAATCTATAGTGGGTTAATTATCATTCTAGCCTTTTTTCTCCGGCTCCAATCAGAAAATCAGCTTACATACGAAGAGTTGAACCGGAGTCTTCATAATGCGTCGCTAAAGTTAGTCAAGGCTAATCTGGAACTACAGGATTATGCTGTGATGGCAAAACAACAAGCGGAAATGAATGAACGACGAAGATTAACCCGGGAAATTCATGATACATTGGCTTATACCCTTACTAATCTGGTGATGATGCTCGAAGCAGCTCTCGATCTTACCCCAGGTGACTGTGGAGTTTTACAAAAACATTTACAATTAACGAGGGATCAGGCCTTAAAAGGTTTGGCGGATGTTCGTCGCGCCCTCCAGGCTTTACGGCCGCTGGAGATGGCAAAAGTTACTGGTCTCCCGGCAATTACTAATCTGGTTAAGACCTTTACCAACGCCACCCAGATTAAGGTCTCTCTTAACCTGGGAGATGCGCCTTTAACCCTTGGTAAGGAAGCAGATTTGACCGCATATCGACTGGTGCAGGAAGGAATCACCAATGCTATCCGTCACGGGCTCGCTACTAGTATTGAAATCTCTTTTTCCAGTCAGAATGGAGGGGTAAATATCTATATTAAGGATAATGGATTTGGGGCCGTAAAACTCAATAAAGGATATGGTTTAACAGGCATGAGCGAACGTATTGAACAGCTGGGTGGGAGATTAGAAATATTTACGAAGTTAGGCGCGGGATTTCTACTTTCTGCCTGGATACCTTGGGATAAAGAGGTGATAAAAAATTAATCGTAAAATTAAAGTGTTGTTAGTGGATGACCAGATACTTTTTGTTGAAAGTCTGCGCACAGTTTTGGAAACCAGGGCCAAAGATATCATTGTGGTAGGAGTAGCCAGTGATGGGGAAGAGGCTGTGCAGCTGATCGCGGATTTATTACCAGATGTGGTGTTGATGGATGTGAGGATGCCGAAGATGACTGGGGTCGAAGCGACAAAGATTATTAAAGATCGATATCCTCAGACTAGAATCTTAATGCTGACAACCTTCGATGATGATGAATATGTCATCGAAGCTCTGCAATTCGGAGCGGTGGGTTATTTACTCAAAGACATGCCGCCGATGGAATTAATTACTGCGGTGCGGGCAGTTTATGAAGGTGGAGTTTTAATCTCACCACGAGTGGCAGAAAAACTAGTGGGCAGATTAGTTCAGAATAGTGAGTTATCAACTTCGTCCTCGGTTGAAGAAGAGCCGGAATGGGTGAAGGACTTAAACAGCAGAGAAAAGGAGATTCTGCGAATGATTGCGATGGGTTATGATAACGAAGAAATCGCTAATCGTCTTCATATGGCCAAACAAACAGTTAAAAACTATGTAAGTAAGATCTACTGCAAAATGGAAGTAAAGGATCGTGTACAAGCCTCCCTGGCAGCTATTAAAGCAGGTTTTAATGAAATGATAAATACTTGAGAAAAGCGGCTACCTTTCGCATCAAGAAGTGATTTAAAAAAAGAGTACCTGAGTACTACTTAACAAATAATTTACAGAACAAAGTTAGTACCTCAGTAAGGTGACGCTCCCCAAAATCAATGGTATATTATAAACAGTAACATAAGATTAATGACTGAGGAGGTGAAACCTGTTACTCCAGGACGTATTGACAATTATCAACAGAGGAGATTGTGGGAGGGATAAAAATGATTAGTAAAAAACGATTATCGCGGGGAATGTTTTTGACCATCTTTATTTTAAGTCTAATGGCAATAATCGCCATTAGTATTGGCGCAGCCCCTAAACAAGTAACCTTACGATTTGTGGCAGCTAATCATCCTTATACTGATGTTATTAAACCATTAATTCCTGAGTTTGAGAAAAAGACAGGGATGAAGGTTAACGTGGAAAATTATGAAGAAAACCAGTTAACCCAGAAACTAACTGTAGAATTTACTTCTCGAGCTTCAACGGTAGATGTTTTTATGACCCGCCCTCTTCAGGAAGGAAGACTGTTCTATAAAAATGGGTGGTATCATAAACTTAATCAATATCTTCCGGCTGCGGGTTGGGATTGGGCGGATTATCCTAAGTCAATCGTAGAAGCGGTAACTCTCAACAGAGAGGTTTACGCCATACCGATCGTGACCGAATGGAAAACTTTATTTTATCGAAAAGATCTGTTTGCGGCAGCAAACTTGAAAGTGCCGACCACCCTAGAAGAATTAGAGGCTGCTGCTAAGAAATTACATAATCCGGAGAAGGATATGTATGGGATCGTGTCTCGAGGGCAAAGAGGCGCTGCCGTTACGCAATTTTCCAGTTACTTATATAGTTTTGGCGGCGATTTTATTAAAGATGGAAAGTGCGTAATCGATTCTCCTGAAGCCGTGGAGGCCTTTAAATATTACGGTAGGTTATTACATGATTATGGTCCTCCAGGGGTAACCAATATGAGTTGGCCTCAGGCCCAGGCGTTGTTCGCCAGTGGAAAAGTAGCGATGTGGACTGATGCCAGTGTCTTAATCGCCGGGATTATCGACCCAGGAAAATCAGTAGTAGCTGACCAAGTAGGGGTGGCTATCTTCCCGGCTGGTCCTGCTGGCGCCCGTCCGTTTCAGGTGGTGCCCTGGTCGGTTGCAGTTGCCGCCCAATCCAGACAAAAAGATGCCGCTTTAGAGTTTCTAAAATGGGCCACTAGTAAGCAGGTGGCGAAGACCGCTCAACTTAATGGCTTAACTATGGCGCGGACTTCGGTCTGGAATGATCCGGAAATAGTCAAACAGTTATATCCGGGTCTGGCAGAAAGCGCTAATTTAACCGGACCAATTGCTGTTCCGTATGATCGACCGTTAATGACTGCCGTAGGCGAAGCGAGAGATGCTATTGGCGAAGTGATCGTTAAAGCGATCGAAACAGGCGGCCAAGCTGATATTGCCTCCTTGGCTAAGATTGCCGCGGGGAAAGTCGATGTGTTGTTGGTAAGAGCCGGAGAAGGCCCGAACTAATCAGGTTGAAGAAAATGAAAGAGGTGCGGCTGATAAAGGCCGCACCTGCTTTTACCGAGGTGATAACGTTGTCTGCTAAAAAGCCTTTTCGGGTAAATCAATTAATAGAAAAAAACATTAAATGGCTGTTTCCTTTGCCTACTGGTTTATTTATCTTCTTAATGATGATCTTCCCGGTTCTATATACGTTTTATGTGAGTCTGACTGATTGGGATATGATCTCCGGTGGACGGATCAGTTTTATAGGTCTGGATAATTACGTTAATCTACTGAAAGAACCACGGTTTTTCAATTCTATTAAATTAACTTTATACTTTACAATCATGGCGGTAGGGATTGAAGTGGTATTAGGAGTAGCTATTGCTTTGATTCTCAATCGTGATTTTCGTGGCAAGAATCTGGTTAAACTGATTTTGCTGTTACCGATGGTGGCGACTCCGGTGGCGATTGGCTTAGCTTGGACCTTGTTTTATGAACCAACAATTGGTTTAGGTAATTACGCCTTAAAACTGCTGGGGTTACCTGCTTCTCAATGGTTAGGCTCCAGTAAAATGGTAATTCCTTCATTAGCGCTCGTTGATATCTGGGAATGGACACCAATGATTACTTTAATTGTCCTTGCCGGGCTGGCTAGTCTACCGCAAGAGGCTTTTGAGGCGGCGCTTGTTGATGGCGCAACTCCTTTACAGATCATCCGTGATGTAACACTTCCTTTATTAAGGCCAACTATTTTAATTGCCTTGGTCCTACGCTGTATTGACGCCTTAAAAACTTTTGATATTATCTATGTCATGACGACAGGGGGTCCGGGCTTTGCCTCTGAGACTTTAAATATTTACGCTTATAATCTTAGTTTTAATTACTTTCGTTTTGGAGCGGCATCAGCTGCCTTGGTCGCTCTGTTTACCCTGGTTTTAGCCTGTAATCTATTAGTGCTTTGGATGCGTAAGACCTACGAATTATAAACCGTCTGACTGTTAGGAGTGAGTAATATGAAAAAAAGATGGGATCAGGTCGGATGGAATGAGGTGAAAAGGATTAAATGGAAGGAGATCGGATGGTATCTTCTAGTAATTATGATCACTATTCCTTTTATCTTCCCTTTAATTTGGATTATAGCGGCTGCCTTTAAAACTCAGGCGCAGATAGTGGCCTCTCCCCCCATCTGGATCTTTAAACCAACCTTAAATAACTTCAAGAGTGTATTTATGGAGCAGGATTTTGCTCGTTTTCTTTGGAATAGCTCTGTGGTAGCGGTAGCTTCGACTGTTCTTTCATTATTATTGGGTTTACCGGCAGCTTATTCCATCTCCCGTTATAAGCAGCAAACTTTAGGAGTCTTTATTTTAGTCGCGCGTCTGATGCCGGGAATCTCTTTTCTCATGCCTTGGTACATCTTGTTTTCTAAAATAAGAATGGTTGATACCTTCAGTGCTTTAATTGCCAGTCATATGTTGGTAGCCTTACCGCTCATTGTCTGGATCATGATCAATTATTTTGACGGTCTCCCCCGGGAGCTTGAAGAGTCCGCCCGCGTAGATGGTTGTAGTATCCAGACTGCTTTTTTGCGCATTCTTCTTCCCATCTCCGGACCGGGGATTATTACTGCTACAACCCTATCGTTCCTTTTTTCCTGGAATAACTTTATGTTTTCTTTAGTTTTAAGTACCCACCGGACAAAAACATTACCGATCGCCATTTATAATTTTGTTTCTTATGCTGAAGTTAGCTGGGGAAATGTTATGGCGGCAGCAGTGGTGATTATTACGCCCGCGATTATCCTAACTATGATCTTCCAGCGGTATGTGATTAAAGGCTTGACTGTCGGAGCGGTTAAAGGATGAGCAAAGAAGTAGAAAATAGCTCTATTAACTGAGGGATAAGAAAAGAAGACGCGCAAGAGATGGGCGTCTTCAAAATTAATAAGGTTTTCTTAATCCGGGGAACGGTATTGGCGCGGGAGGAATGTAATAGAAACAGCGCGAATTATGAAAATAGTTTGGGAGATGGAGGAGATTTAAAGGAGAAAGCCCTAACTGCGGAATAGAGTTGATAACCAGGAGGTTTGAAATGATCAATCATCGTTACCCAGAACCAACCGTCGGAGCTCTAATCTTTAATCATGCTGGTCACATCTTACTGATTCGCGGAGAGAAATTTATGAACCGCTATGTAATCCCGGGTGGTCATATTGAGATCGGCGAAACAATGGAGGAAGCTTTACAAAGAGAAGTGAGAGAAGAGACCGGTCTAGAAGTAGGGGATATTAAGCTTATTGGACTTCAGGAAGCCCTTTTCCCAGAGCATCATCGTCAATCACGTCATTTTATATATATTGATTTTAGCTGTCGGGCCAAACCCGGACCCATTGTCCTTAACGAAGAAAGCGACGAGTATATCTGGGTATTGCCGGAAAAAGCCTTAACCCTCCCGCTGGAAACCTATACGGAGGGATTAATTAGGGAGTATCTTGAAGGGGAAAAATCGACTTTCCAAAGGAAAATCCTTTATAAGATTGAGTAATAAAAAACCGGCCCGAGGAAAAGGGAGTTTCCTTGAGACCGGAAGAGGATAGAGAGGCTGACTTACAAACGGTTAATAATTTATAAGTTTATACGGTGCCCAAAACAAGAAGAATGAGGATTAAAAACAGAACAAAGGCCAACATTGTATCGAAGTTTCCAACTTTTAAAGAACCCATTACTTCACCCTCCATATATATGGATTTGCCTAAGCAAGCTTACTGGCTATCTGTTATATAATATGGTCAGAAGCGCCAAGAAGGAACTCTGCTTTTGGTACATTAGGAAATTACCCGCTATAATTTAAGGAATTGCCTAATTTATTGTTAAGATTTAACCTGCCAGAAAAAATTTATGCATAAAAAGGGTGGGAACCGGATAAACTTATAGTGCAGCTTGGTGAACGGGCGCCAAAGTCTTCGCATCTCTTATTTTAGGGTTAGTACTGCCCTAGCCGTGTGGACGAAAAGATGCGGGATTTTCTTTCAAATCCAGCTGCATTAAAAAGGTGACTATAGTGCGCGCCGTGTCATCTTTTAAGGGAGGTTGTTAATACCTCCCTTTTTTGTGCGTCAGATGGATGCAAGCTTGTCGGTGAAAGTCGGACGATTGAAGCCTGCCATTCTAACTTATCTTCTCCATATGCTTTGGAAGAATGGATTTGCTATTAATAACTGTAATTGGATCTTACTATCGTTATAAATTGAGAAATTGTTATAACAGCGGTTAAAACTACAACAGCTCTATAATTGGTATCTGTCAGCTGTCCTTCTAAAACCCCTGCTTTTCTAACCATTCGGATAACCTTTTCTCACGTGATGATTTTGTCTTTTCGGCGCCCTCATATTTTCCCAATGTCAGTTCATCATGGATATTTCCATCCATAAGGTATATCACTCTGCTTGCCCTGGCTGCAACTTTCGCATCATGGGTAACAATGATTACAGTTGTGCCTTCTGCATTGACAGTATTGATAACATCCATTACTTCTCTTGTGGTACTGCTGTTTAGTGCTCCAGTAGGTTCATCCCCAAACAAAACATCCGGCTTATTGATCAGCGCCCGGCAGATTGCTGCACGCTGCAACTGACCGACTGAAACCTTTTTAATATCATGATCCGCTACACTGTCAATTCCTGTCTTTATCATAAGAGCATTGGCATTTTGATTTACCTGCTCTCTTGACAAGGTACCTGCCTTAAATCCAGGGAGTACAATATTATCTCGGATAGATAAATTTTTTAGAAGATAGGAGTGCTGAAAAATAAATCCCATATGTTTTAGCCTTATTTCACTCATCTTTTTATCATCCAGCTTGGAAATATCTTTACCAAAATATAGCACGTTGCCTGAAGTAGGTCTATCCATTCCACTTATACTATAAAGCAATGTGGATTTTCCAGATCCGGACCGCCCCATGATTGCTATGAACTCGCCCTCATCAACCTTGAAATAAATATTATTCAATACCTGTGTATCTTCAAAACTTTTACATAAATTCTTCACATCTAATATTTTTTTCACATTGCACCTCTAGACTTTCTATTCTTTAATAATAGAAATAATATTATATTTTTTAATTGTTCTCATAACAATCCGTGTTACCAGCAGTATGAGCACCATCAATAACAATGGACAAATGATATATTCCATTACAGGACTTACAATAAGGTGGATTTTCTTAACCCCAAGCTCTGTAATACTTAACGCAGCGTTAACAATCTTTACGCCTAAGAAATCTGTTAAGATAATTCCCGCCAGAATGCCTATTATAGAAACGTATCCTATTTTTATCATGTACTGCTTATTTATATCATGTTCGGAAAATCCGACAGCTTTTAAAACTGCTATTTCCGATAAATCCTTTGCCAGACGCAGCTTCAAAAACAAAATTGTGATAAGCATTGCTAAGGCTACACCAATGATGACAATTGCAAATACTATAGTTCCTAATTGTTTTGCAACTCCGCCCAAGGTCTGGTTGATGAATTCCTTCATCGGGTCTACCGATACTCCTGCTCCAAGGCTCTTAGACCATTCCTCTGCCTTTTTTCCCACTTCTGAATTATCCTTGAGGTTAACTGAAAATGAATATTTATCAGCAACAAGTCCTGAAAAATCATATTTTGACTTCGCTGTATATCCACCGCTGGTAACGTCCTGATAGATTCCGGAAATAACAAATTCCTTTTTCGTGTTATTGAACAAAAGTTCAATTTTGTTACCGGCCCTTTTTCCGATTTCATTGGCATACAGATAGGAAAGAGCAAGCTCATTCTTCCCTTCCGGGGCCTTCCCGGTTAGGTACTGCAGCTCATTTCCTGCGTTAATTCCACAGTCTATATTAAGATTCATAAGTTTATTCTCAGCATAAATAGTCTTGACGCGTATACTCCGGTATTCATAATAGTTTTCAATAGCAGCATCCTTTTGTAAAAGCTGTTTTACATTAGCATAGCCGGTTTCAAGATTCTCTCCATTTTCAATTTCAATGAGGATATCCTCTAAAGAGCTTCCCATATATGTAATAAATTCAGGCGCCTTAAAGGTATTCAACAAATTGACGGGAACCATAATCATCATTACTGCAATTAACACAACGGCAAATATCATTATCCAGCTTTTAAACTTATAAAAAACCTCACGTATTCCCACGAGCCAGTTAACAGAAAACCTCTTCGATTTATATAGTCCGTCCTTTATACCACCTTTATCTTTTCCAAAGCCCTTTCCGGTAACTAGAGCATCAACAACGGTAACCTTTTTGATTTTCTTTAATATAGCTTTACAATAATAATTTATAAGAAGAAAAACTAGGCAACCGGCGACAAGGGATAATAATACCGCCAAAGTGGATATGCCCATACCTCCAAAGGCAGCACTGGTATGCTTTGTAACCACACCGCTGAGCAGTAATGCCAGAATATATCCTGCAGTTACTCCTGCCATGGCTAATGCCCTGTACTTATAAAGATAAATATCCCTAATATCGGCAAAGGGGAGTCCAATAGCCTTCATGATACCGATTTCTAGAATTTCTTCCTCCAAAGCAGCCATGATTGTAAACCTGACACAGATAAAGGAAACAATTATTAAAAGTACGCTCACCTGAAGTAAAACAAATACAGTTGTAATATCTGTTAGTGCACTAAGTAAAAAAATAATTGGATAGGTTACTGCCTGCCCATTCTGGGGAAGTCCTGCATTCTCATAGGCAGTCTGAAACTCGGTCGCCTCCTTTGTATTGGAAAAATATACTTTTATCAGATATTCATTCTCTCCAATCTTACCTTGAAGCTTGTCAAAATCTTTATCGCTTAACAATAATCTTGTAGAAGAAACCATTGGGGAATTCATCATGGAATCTAAAATATATTCTTTGATTACAAATTCTTTGGTTACACCATCACCGTTTAAAATAACATGATCACCGATTTTCATACCATACATTTCTTTTAAAAGTACAGGAATCCCAATTTCGCCTTCATTTATTGTTACTTTTTCATGTTTGGAATTCAAGAGTAAATCCTTGGTTTTATTCTGTTTTACCAGACCAATGTCAAGCCGGCAGTCAGAAAGATTATATCTACCCTTCTTACCAACAACAGTAAGATTTTCACCGTAGACATCAAGCATTGTATCCGTCTGCCAGCAAGTTATGTCTTCATAGTTTGACATAAACTCATCTATTTTCTTCTGATTGATTTCCCCTTTATGCATCTGAACGAAATGAGGCGGCTGTGCCATTTTATATAATCCAGAAATTGATGTAAAGGTTTGTACTGCCATTAACACAGACAAGATTGTAAGGCTTGCTGAAAACATCATAAACAAAAGTAATGCCAGATTAATCACTTTATTTCTTAAAAAGTCATTTCTGACTATTGACCAGTTCATTTAAATCACTCCTTTCCATCTCCCTAATGCTTTTTGTAAAGCCAAAGATAAAAGCAAATACAACCATTACGCTACCGGCAATAATAAGCATCAACCCGATTCCACGTCCTTCTCCGGTACCTATAATCCGCCCCAGAGTTCCTGCAAGTATGCCATCCTCCATAAGCATTGGCTCAAACACATAATCAGCCAGCGCACCGCAGACCGCATATGCCGCAACAAAACCTATCTGTGTAAGGATACTTATCATTCCCCATGCCCTTCCCTGTACATCGTTTGATATCCTGGTACGGATTAGCACATCTGCACAGGTATTAACAAAGGGCAGTGCGGTAAAAAACAAAATGCAGAAAACAACAATCAACCATATTTTGGTTGCTGTTCCGATCAGTGCCATAAAAACGCCGACTGCCATTAATGAAATCATAAGAATTTTGGAATGATTTTTCTTGATGTTTAAAATACCAATAATAACATTTCCGATTAACATACCGACAGCACTTACAGACTCCATGGTTCCAAGTGTTCTAACATCAGCAAAAGCCAGAATCATTGGTGTCATCAGTGTCTGTATAAAACCAACAAAGAAGCACACAAATGCCAACAGCATTACTAAGCTGCTTACCCCTTTATCAGAGGTAATGCTCCCGATTCCTTCCTTGAATTCCCTAAAAAAGTTAAAGTTATCCCTATTTGGCTTAACTACTTGTATACTCTTTCGTACTGCCGCTATAGTAAAAACAGTTACAAAAAATGTTGCCATGTCAATTATTAAAATCGCCCTGATATCTGTAACGGAAAGAATAAGACCTGCTAAAAATGGCGATACCAAATACTTGGAATTCGCCGCAATCTGAACCAAACCACTTGCTCTCGCGTATTCCTTCTCTGAAAGGAGATCAGTAACAGTAGCCCTATATGCAGGTTCAAGCAGTGCTACAAAAATAGAACTTATTGTAATGCCAATGAATACAGGCAATACTCCTGCATGGTCTGTCTGTATAGAGATAAATATAAAAAGAAGACCTACCGCCGAAAAAGAATCACCAATAATCATCATCAGCCTTCTGTCATAACGATCAGCAAGAATACCCCCGACAGGACTTAGCAAAATCGTCGGAAGGTATGCCAGAAGTGCTGCAATAGATACCAATGTTGCACTCCCGGTAAGCTGATAAACATAAATTGAAACAGCAAACGCAGTCATACCACTGCCAATACTTGAAATCAGTTCTCCAATCCATATAATCATAAAGCTTTTCACAATATTCTCCCTCTTGTTCACACTTTTTTATGAGTTATCAATACTTTTTACATTCATCCCTGGTACTTTATAAATAACTGCATAAAAGAATCTTCAGGAGCATCCAGCATCTTCTCAAGCATCGAAATCAGTGCTGCCATTATCTTCATCTGCGAATCAGCATCCAATTCAAAAATACCTTTATCAGTTAAGGTTATTGATGATGCAAGAAAAATCCGCATATACTGCAGAGGATATCTGCAGCTCCAAGCTTTCTTTTCAATTCCCTCTTCAATGATCCTTGCCAGAACAGGAGCCATAGCTGTAACTATCTGATTTAAGGTTTTCTGATGTAATAAAGCATTTTCAGTTTTATGCATTTCACCCAGTATGTTACTGCCAACCTGATTATTAATCCGCATTGACATAAATGCATGCAGCAGTTTTTCTTCCGGACTAATATCACCTTTCTTAAGTATTTCATAAGTCCTGCTGACTACAAAATCTGTATATCGCGATACAATTGCATCCAAAACTTCTTCTTTAGATTTGAAATAATAATAAAAAGTACCCCTTGCAATGCCCACCGCTTTAAGTATGTCATTAACAGTACACTTATCATATCCCTTCATATTAAACAGCTCTTCAGCAGTATCAAGAATTTCATTCCTTCTTTCATCATATTCTTTAGTAATTCTCATATTCTCACTCCATTTAATCTATAGACCGACTGTCGGTCTATAGATAGTATATTATTCCATTCCCTGTATGTCAACATTTCTTTATAAAAAACAGATGCAGCACATCATTTGCGACCATGTCCATTGC
>DHOO01000124.1:8103-21587 GCA_002409975.1 Firmicutes bacterium UBA5388 | reverse complement strand
TTGCTTTGCCAATTTAAATCCTCCTCATTACTTTTCTGGTAAATTTATTTTTTTAATTGAGGGAATTGTCTAATAGAATATATTAGGATTAAACTTAATAATGTAGGGATTAGACAATTCCTTAAATTAGATAAAAGTTTAAGTCAGTTGTCGCTCATCAATCCGGCTGCTTTTAACTTTTTATCCTTCAATGATCTCTTTAGCTAAACTAGCCGGAACTTCTTCATAATGAGAGAAGTAGATGGAATATATAGACCGGCCCTGCGAGAGTGAACGAAGAACAGTAGCATACCCAAACATTTGCGCCATAGGCACATACCCTCGGATCGTCTGAGCGCCGGCCCTAGGATCCATTCCTTCAACCCTTCCCCGTCTGGAGTTGAAATCTCCAAGCACATCACCCAGGTAATCATCGGGGGTGACAATCTCTATTTTCATAATCGGTTCCAAGAGGACAGGCTTAGCATTTTTACACCCTTCTTTAAAACCTATCGAAGCGGCAATTTTAAACGCCATCTCTGAAGAGTCCACCTCATGATATGAACCGTCAACTAACGAAACTTTAATATCGACCATGGGGTAACCCGCTAAAACTCCATTGGACATCGCATCTTTAATCCCTGTTTGTACCGCTGGTATATAATCTTTGGGGACCACTCCGCCGACGATCTTGTTTTCAAAGGTAAACCCGGCGCCTGGTTCGTTGGGCGCAATTTCAAGCCAGACATGACCATATTGACCACGTCCACCGCTCTGGCGAATAAACTTACCTTCCGCTCTGGTCGCTTGACGAATAGTCTCTCTGTAGGCCACCTGGGGCTTACCGATATTGGCTTCAACTTTAAACTCCCTAATCAGACGGTCAGTAATCACCTCAAGATGAAGTTCACCCATCCCGGAAATAATAGTCTGCCCGGTCTCCTGATCGGTCTTGACCCGAAAAGTAGGATCTTCCTCCGCTAATTTGACAAGTGAAAGCCCCAGTTTATCTTGATCAGCCTTCGTCTTTGGCTCAATAGCCACTGAGATTACCGGTTCTGGAAACTCCATCGCTTCAAGAATCACCGGATGTTCCTCACTACAAAGAGTGTCACCGGTAGCGGTATCTTTCCAACCTACTGCCGCTGCTATATCCCCTGACCTGACCAACTTGGTCTCTTCCCGATGATTGGCATGCATCCTTAAAATACGCCCTACTCTTTCCCTCTTGTCTCTGGTCGAATTAAAAATATAGGATCCGGCAACCAATTCTCCGGAATAGACCCGGAAGAAAACCAGTTTACCAACGTACGGATCGGTCATCACCTTAAAAGCCAAAGCAGAAAAGTCTTCATCATCAGCGGGTTTCCGATAAATTTCGGTCTTACTCTGAAGGTCCATTCCTTTTATTGGTGGAAGATCAAGCGGCGATGGTAGGTAACTAATAACTGCATCCAGCAATAATTGGATTCCCTTGTTTTTAAAAGCAGAACCACATAATACCGGTGTTATCTTAGCGGCAATGGTAGACTTCCTTAAAGATGCGCGGATCTCATCAGCGGTAAACACTTCACCATTTAAATATTTTTCTAATAAATCTTCATCGCATTCTGCTAAACTTTCCAAGAGCTTGTTTCTATGGAGTTCCGCCTGCTCCTTAAGTTCCGTTGGGATCTCCTGGATCTCCCTCTTAGTTCCCATGTCGTCAAGGTAAACTATAGCATTCTCCTCAATAAGGTCCACCATACCCCGGAATTTTTCTTCGGCCCCAATCGGAATCTGAATGGGTACTGGATTAGCTCCTAATTTTGTTCTAATCATCTCGGTTACGCGAAAAAAGTCAGCGCCCACTCTGTCCATTTTGTTGACAAAGGCGATCCGAGGAACATTATATTTATCCGCTTGCCTCCAAACGGTCTCGGACTGCGGTTCAACTCCACCGACTGCGCAAAAAACCGCGACCGCGCCATCAAGCACTCGTAAAGAACGCTCAACCTCTACGGTAAAGTCCACGTGTCCGGGCGTGTCAATAATGTTAATCTGATGATCTTTCCATAGAGCGGTAGTAGCAGCGGAAGTAATGGTGATCCCCCGTTCCTGCTCTTGAACCATCCAGTCCATGGTGGCTGAACCTTCATGAACCTCACCCATACGATGAACCTTACCGGTATAGAAAAGAACCCGCTCGGTTGTAGTAGTTTTACCCGCATCTATATGAGCCATTATACCAATGTTTCGAATATGATCAATCTGAAAATCCCTGCTCACTAAATAACCTCCAACTGTTCCCCAGAGAAAACAAGATCTCTGTCCTCTTTTACCAACGATAATGAGCAAAAGCCTTGTTGGCCTCAGCCATTCTATGGGTGTCTTCTTTCTTCTTAATTGATGTTCCGACATTATTAGCCGCATCCATAAGCTCAGCAGCTAATTTCTCACTCATGGTTCGTTCCGAGCGTGCTCTGGCGCTAAAGATTAACCAGCGCATCGCTAAGGAAACACGGCGCTCTGGCCTAACCTCCACCGGAACCTGATACGTTGCGCCACCAACCCGGCGCGGTTTAACTTCTAAGACTGGCATTACATTTTTCATTGCTTGTTGAAAAACTTCCAGCGCATCTTTACCTGTTTTTTCTTTAACAATATCCAGAGCTTGGTAGAGAATTTTTTCACCAATTCCCCTCTCTCCGGAGTAGGTAATTTTATTAATAAACTGTGTAATCATCGGATCATTATAAATAGGATCGGGAATGATTTCCCTTTTGGGTGTTGCTCCCCGTCGTGGCAAGTTTAACCCTCCTTACTTTTTCGCCGTAGCCGTTTTCGGGCGTTTAGCGCCATACTTCGACCTGCTTTGCTTTCGATCTTGTACTCCAGCGGTATCCAGTGTACCACGAACAATATGATAACGAACGCCCGGTAAGTCCTTGACACGTCCACCCCGGATTAAAACCACCGAGTGTTCCTGTAGATTATGCCCTTCGCCCGGTATATACGCGGTAACCTCTAAACGGTTTGACAAGCGAACCCTTGCCACCTTTCGCAAAGCTGAATTAGGTTTTTTCGGAGTCACCGTCGAGACTCTAGTGCATACTCCGCGTTTTTGTGGGCTACCCTTGGCCGATTCAAACATATCTTCTTTTTTATTGTTATAAGACCAGAGTAGTGCAGGAGCGGAACTCTTCTGTTCTACTTTTTTTCGTCCCCTTTTTACCAATTGATTAATGGTTGGCATTATTCCACCTCCTTCCTATTCTTGGACCAATGCGACCACAGCTGCGCTGACATCGATCCGGCAAATCTGTCCTAGCTCTTTTCTCCCAACCCGCGTAATAACAATTTTAACATTCTTCCCGTGGCTGGCCAGTTTAATCTTTTTTACAATGTGCTCATCCACGTCATTAGCTAGGTAGACTACGCATGTTTTATCTTGTTGGATAGCACGTAATGTCTGTTTTAAACCTACAACCTTATTCTTGGTTTCAAGGCTAGACTCTCCCACTAAAATTCTCTCCTTACCCACCCAAGAAAAATAATTTCTTAAACAACCCAGACTTATTTAGTTTAACATCTCACTTAATAGGTGTCAATAAAAATATTACGAGGATCGCTCAAGGTTTAATTTTTTTAACAGAACCTTTATTTCCGCGGACAAACACCTTGCTAAAGAAGGTTAAATATACTGGGACAAAAGGAGGTCGAAGCAATGCGCCTCTGGGCGATCTTGGTTCTGGGAATTGCAGCTAACTTAGATAACTTAGGAATAGGGCTGGCCTATGGATTAAAAAAAATAAAAGTACCGTTAGCCTCAAATCTGTCTATTGCTATTTTATCCGGAATTGCTACTTTATTATCTGCTTTTTTAGGGCATCGCTTATCTAACATCTTGCCTGCAAAAACAGGTCCTGCTTTAGGCGGAATCATCGTAAGCATCATCGGAGTTTGGACCATCGCCCAATATTTTCTGGCTGAACAGGCGTCTCATCATCATCCCGCTCATAATAACAGGGAAAAAGCAAAAATCACTTGGCAAAACTTGTGGAAAGTATTTGAAAATCCGGCCTTAGTAGATAAGGATCAGTCCAATGTGATCTCCGTCAATGAATCCCTACTCTTAGGGATCGCCTTGTCTATTAACTGTTTAACGACCGGCTTGGGAGCTGGTATGACCAGATTAAACACTTATGCTTTAGCTTTATCGATCACAATTTTTAGCCTGCTGTCGATTCAAACCGGCATGTACATTGCGAGACGTTACGCCGCTACTCACCTAGGCAAACATGCCAACTTGCTTACGGGTATTATTTTAATAATTATTGGTCTATGCGAGATCTTTTTTTGATGTGACGTGGAAAATAAGGACATTTACTTATAGAGTGTGCATCTTTTGACGCACACTCTATAAGTTGTATTTTTCTATTCAATCGCTTCTCCTACCAATTGCTGCTCAAGGATTTCCTGCTGACCATCTTCTGCCCTGTTATCGATAGAAATAGCTTGATATTTTTGCATACCAGTGCCTGCAGGAATCAGTTTACCAATAATCACATTCTCCTTAAGACCAATCAGGGGATCGCGCTTACCTTTAATCGCAGCTTCCGTAAGTACCCTCGTGGTCTCCTGGAATGAAGCCGCTGACAGAAAACTCTCGGTCGCCAACGAAGCTTTAGTAATTCCTAATAATACTGGACGAGCGACTGCAGGAGTTTCTCCTCTCTCTTCCACCTTTTGGTTCTCATCTTCCAGTTCCATCTGGTCAATTAGACTGCCTGGCAAAAGATCAGTATCACCCGGATTTTCTACTTTTCGTTTACGTAGCATCTGTCTGACGACAACTTCGATGTGTTTATCATTAATCTCAACACCCTGGGAGCGGTAGACATCCTGTACTTCATGGACCAGATACATCTGTACTCCTCTTATTCCTTTGATCTTTAAGATATCATGGGGATTAACTGAGCCTTCGGTTAACCGATCACCAGCTTCAACTTTACTGCCATCTCTCACTTTAAGCCGAGCGCCATACGGGATTTGGTATAAACGTTCTTCCCCGTCATCAGGATGGACACTGACCCGTCTAATCCCTTTAACTTCCACGATCTTAGCCGTACCACTCACCTCGGTGATAATCGCCTGACCTTTCGGTTTTCTGGCTTCAAAAAGTTCCTCCACTCTGGGAAGTCCTTGAGTAATATCTTCACCGGCAACCCCTCCGGTATGGAAGGTTCTCATGGTCAATTGCGTACCAGGCTCTCCAATGGATTGAGCAGCGATGATTCCTACTGCTTCACCAACATCCGCCCGTCTACCGGTAGCCAGGTTTCGACCATAGCAATTAGCACAGACCCCATGCCGAGTGCGGCAGGTTAAGACGGAACGAACTTTAACCTTTTCGATTCCAGCATCAACGATTTTCTGAGCAGTTGCTTCATTAATCTCTTGGTTAAAGGCAACAAGCTTTTCCTTAGTTATCGGGTGGAATAGATCTTCAGCCCCGATCCGACCGGCAATCCTTTCCTGTAAAGCTTCAATCACTTCATCCCCATCAGTGATGGAACTGACCGTAATCCCCTCGGTGGTTCCACAATCCTCTTCGCGCACGATGACATCCTGGGCAACATCAACAAGACGTCTGGTCAGATAACCGGAGTCCGCAGTACGAAGAGCAGTATCTGCTAATCCTTTTCTGGCGCCATGCGTAGAGATGAAAAACTCTAAAACCGTCAACCCTTCCCGAAAGTTTGCTTTAATCGGTAAATCAATAATTCTACCTGAAGGGTCTGACATTAAGCCCCGCATCCCCGCTAACTGAGAAAGCTGAGAAACATTACCTCTGGCTCCGGAATTTGACATCATGGAAACGGAGTTGAAAGGGTCAAGGTTTTTGACCATCGCTTCGGTAACATCCTCTTTCGCTTTAGCCCAAATATCAATAAACCTCTGATAGCGCTCTTCACCGGTAATTAGACCTCGTCGATACTGTAGTTCAATCTGATCCCCTTGTCGTTCAGTCTCTTCAATGATCTTTCTTTTCTCTGGAGGGGTTAAAATATCAGAAACGGCAATCGTCGTTCCGGATTGAGTAGCAAATCTATAACCCAACCGTTTAATCTGATCCAACAATTCTGAGGTGCGGTGCGTACCATAGCGTCGACAAATTTCAGAAATGATCAGTGTCAGGTCTTTGCGAGAAGTGCCATTATCGCCAATTTTGGTAAACAGTTGGTCAATAAAATCTTCCGCAATATTTACCCGTTCTTTGAAAATTAGCCGACCCGGTGAAGTTTCAATCAAACCTTTTTCTGTTCTAACTTTGATCTTAGCTTGCAGGTCAATAAATCCGGTATCATAAGCTAAAATGGCTTCACGCGGTGAAGAAAAGGCATGACCTTCCCCCCGAGCGCCTTTCCGAATAATCGTCAGGTAAAAACAACCAATTACCACGTCTTGGTTAGGAGTAGCTAATGGTCGACCATGAGCCGGGGAGAGAATATTATGAGCGGACAACATTAGAATCCTCGCCTCAGCCTGAGCTTCAGCAGAAAGTGGAACATGAACCGCCATTTGGTCGCCGTCAAAATCCGCATTGTAAGCCGGGCATACTAAAGGATGGATCTGAATCGCCCTTCCTTCCACCAACACAGGTTCAAAAGCCTGAATCCCTAGACGATGTAGTGTAGGCGCACGGTTTAATAAGACTGGATGCTCTTTGATTACTTCTTCCAGTACATCCCAAACCTCTGAACGGGCCCTTTCTACCATCCGTTTAGCGCTTTTTATATTATGGACATAACCCTGATCAACCAGTCTTTTCATCACAAAAGGTTTAAACAACTCTAAAGCCATTTCTTTAGGGAGTCCGCATTGGTAGAGTTTTAACTCCGGCCCAACCACGATCACAGAACGACCGGAATAATCCACTCTTTTCCCCAACAAATTTTGGCGAAAACGCCCCTGCTTTCCACGAAGCATATCGCTGAGGGACTTTAACGGTCGATTACCGGGACCGGTTACCGGTCTCCCCCGCCTTCCGTTATCAAGAAGAGCATCAACAGCTTCCTGGAGCATCCTTTTTTCATTGCGGACAATAATATCGGGAGCGCCCAGTTCCAGCAGCCTTTTTAAGCGATTATTTCTATTAATCACCCGGCGATATAAATCATTAAGATCAGAAGTGGCAAATCTTCCGCCGTCCAACTGCACCATTGGTCTAAGTTCTGGGGGGATGACTGGAATCACGTCCATAATCATCCATTCCGGTCGATTTCCTGACTTTCTTAAGGCTTCTACTACTTCTAACCGTCGAATGGCCCTAATTTTCCGCTGACCACTAACTTCCCTAATCTCCTTTTTTAGCTCAAGCGAAAGGGCGTTAAGGTCGATCTCTTCCAGTAATTTCTTAATGCCCTCTGCTCCCATTAAGGCCTTAAAAGTATCTCCGTTCTTCTCTCGGGCTTCCCGGTATTCATTCTCCGTTAATAACTGTTTCTTTGATAAAGAGGAGTTTTCATTTCCCGGGTCAACAACAACATAAGAAGCGAAATAGAGAATTTTTTCTAAAGAACGGGGAGACATATCAAGTAAAAGCCCCATCCTGCTTGGTATCCCTTTAAAATACCAGATGTGAGAGACCGGAGCAGCTAATTCAATATGCCCAAGCCGTTCCCGCCTAACCTTTGATCTGGTAACCTCTACTCCACAGCGGTCACAAACTATCCCCTTGTATCTAACTCTTTTATATTTCCCACAATGACATTCCCAATCTCGTTGAGGTCCAAAGATTTTTTCGCAGAACAGACCTTCTCGTTCGGGTTTTAGAGTTCGATAATTTATCGTCTCCGGTTTTTTTACTTCCCCACTCGACCAGGCTCTAATTTGTCCCGGAGAAGCCAACCCAATTTTAATCGCATCAAAATTATTGGCGTCCAACAAGGATCAATCCCTCCCTGACGCAAATTTTATGATTTCTTGATAACTACTTCCCTGAATAACACTACCGCTCCAATGTCGATTCACCTAGCTCTGATTTTTCTCACTTCATGTAAGCCGGGGTGAACGACAACCTCTTTTACTTTCCTCTGATTGCCCTAATTAAATCATTAGCCGGCAGTTCTTCTTCTTCCATATCTTCTGGAGTCTCTTCTTCTTCATTAAGATCCTCTGGCAACTCTACTTCTTCGTCGAAATCCTCTTCTTCTAATTCTTCTTCATCGGTTTCTTCATAAGTTTCGTCTTCATAATCCGCTTCATCATCGTCATCACTTTCCCCGTCACCATCATCTTCATCATATTCTTCCTTCCTCGACGGCGCTTGGCCGGGGAAAGCTGGTTGTTCAATCTCTAGTCCTAGCTCTTTGGCCATCTCTCTAACATCATCTTCATCATCTTTCAATTCAACTTCAGCTTCTTGAGCCAAAACTTTCACATCCAGGCTTAAGCTTTGTAATTCCTTAATTAATACCTTAAAACCTTCGGGAACACCTGGTTCCGGAATATTCTCGCCTTTAACAATTGCTTCGTAGGTTTTGACTCTGCCAATGACATCATCAGATTTAACCGTTAACAACTCCTGAAGGGTATAGGCCGCGCCATAAGCTTCCAACGCCCAGACCTCCATCTCCCCAAACCTTTGTCCGCCAAATTGGGCTTTCCCGCCCAGAGGCTGTTGCGTAACAAGCGAATAAGGTCCGGTAGAACGGGCGTGGATCTTGTCATCCACTAAATGCGCGAGTTTTAGCATATAAATGTAGCCAACAGTGATTGGTTTATCAAAGGGTTCACCGCTGCGCCCGTCATAAAGAGTGATCTTCCCATCTTTAGGGAGCTTAGCTTGTTCTAAAAGCTCAACAATCTCCTCCTCCATGGCGCCGTTGAAAACCGGAGTCGCCACATTAAAACCCAAGACACTGGCCGCCCATCCCAAGTGGGTTTCGAGAATCTGGCCAATATTCATCCGCGAAGGAACGCCTAAAGGGTTAAGGACAATTTCTACCGGTGTTCCATCGGGCAAAAATGGCATATCCTCCATCGGAAGTATCTTGGCGATTACTCCTTTATTGCCATGGCGCCCTGCCATCTTGTCCCCTTCGGAGATCTTCCTTTTCTGGGCCACATAAACCCGGACTAATTTGTTAACACCCGGGGAAAGTTCATCTTCATTCTCTCTGCTAAAAACCTTAACATCCACAACCTTCCCGGATTCTCCATGAGGAACCTTAAGTGAAGTGTCCCGCACCTCCCTAGCCTTTTCCCCAAAGATCGCCCGCAAAAGCCGTTCTTCAGCTGTTAATTCGGTCTCTCCTTTAGGAGTTACCTTCCCAACAAGAATATCCCCGGGGCGGACCTCTGCGCCTACCCTAATAATCCCATTGTCATCGAGATCGTCAAGAGAACCCTCAGCGATATTAGGAATATCCCTGGTAATCTCCTCAGCCCCCAACTTGGTGTCACGAGCCTCGCATTCATATTCTTCAATATGAATAGAAGTAAAGGTATCATCCATCACCAGTTTCTCACTTATTAAAATGGCATCTTCATAGTTAAAACCTTCCCAGGGCATAAAGGCGACCAGCACATTTTTTCCTAAGGCTAATTCGCCATAATCCGTGGATGGACCATCAGCGATTACTTCCCCAGCCTGTACCCATTGTCCACAATAAACAATCGGGCGTTGGTTAATACAAGTGCCTTGGTTAGAGCGTTTGAATTTATGGAGTTTATAGCGTTCCTGTTTTCCTTGATCCGTACGGATCAAGATCTGCTCACTGGTGACCTTTTCAACCACCCCAGAGCTCTTCGTGACAATAACAACGCCAGAATCAACAGCTGCTTTATACTCCATTCCCGTGCCAACCAGTGGCGCCTCAGTCGTTAACAACGGAACGGCTTGACGTTGCATGTTAGAACCCATTAAAGCTCGGTTAGCGTCATCGTGTTCTAAAAAAGGAATCATCGCCGTAGCAATACTTACTAACTGCTTCGGAGAGACGTCCATAAAATTCACATCTTCTTGTGGCACAATCAAAATTGCTTCTTTGAAGCGAGCGGATACTTTTTTATTAGTAAACAAACGGGTTTCCGGATCAAAAGTCTCATTAGCCTGAGCGATAATAAATTTATCCTCTTCATCAGCAGTTAAATAAACGATCTCATCAGTTACTTTTCCTTTTACTACACGCCGGTAAGGAGTATCAATAAACCCATACTCATTGATCCGGGCATAAGTAGTCAGTGAACCAATTAAACCAATGTTAGGACCTTCAGGCGTTTCAATGGGACACATCCGACCATAGTGGGAGTGATGAACGTCTCGCACTTCAAAACCAGCGCGTTCCCTGGAGAGACCCCCCGGGCCCAAGGCAGACAGACGACGCTTATGTGTTAATTCAGCTAAAGGATTGGTCTGATCCATAAACTGAGAAAGCTGACTCGAGCCAAAAAACTCTTTAATTGAAGCCACAACCGGACGAATATTGATTAATGCTTGGGGAGTAATTACATCTAAATCCTGGATCGTCATTCGCTCGCGAACGACCCGTTCCATACGAGAGAGCCCAATTCTAAACTGGTTCTGCAAAAGCTCCCCTACTCTTTTCAGCCGTCTATTACCCAGATGGTCAATATCATCGGTTTCCCCTTTACCATCCAAGAGATCAAGCAGATAGCCCACCACCGCTTCAACATCTTCACGAGTCAAGGTCTTGACTGCTTCTACCGCCGGAACCTCGTTTCCATCTTCATCGACATAAGCGGGAACTGATTTGGGCGGTAAATTCATCTTCAATTTTTTATTAAGTTTATACCGACCTACTGCCGCCAAATCATAACGTCTGGGGTCAAAAAAGAGAGTTTCAAAAAGCGAACGGGCGCTATCCACCGTGGGCGGTTCTCCCGGTCGCAACCGCTTGTAAATCTCAACCAGCGCTTCATCCTGATTTTGTGTGCTATCGCGCTCCAGAGTATTCTGAATCGCTTGGTGATTGCCGTATCGCTCTAAAACTTGGACATTGTTCTCCAAACCCATAGCTTTGAGAAGAATGGTGATCGGGATCTTTCTAGTGCGGTCGATCCTTACATAAAGAACATCATTCGCATCAAACTCCATCTCTAACCATGTTCCACGGTTAGGAATAATAATTGCGGAGTAAATTGTTTTTCCACTGGTATCAATGGACTTTCCGAAATAGACTCCTGGGGAACGAACTAACTGACTAACAATCACTCGTTCCGCGCCATTAATAATAAATGTCCCTTTTTCGGTCATGAGCGGGAAATCTCCCATAAAAACTTCCTGTTCCTTTACCTCCCCAGTTTCTTTATTAATGAGTCTAACTTTTACCCGTAGAGGTACAGCATAATTGGTGTCTCTCTCCTTACATTCATCCACCTCATACTTAGGTTCTCCAAACGCATAATCAACAATTTGGAGATTCAGGTTCCCCGTAAAATCCTGGATTGGTGAGATATCGCGAAAGACCTCACGTAGCCCTTCCTCCAAAAACCATTGATAGGATCTTTGTTGGATCTCAATGAGGTTGGGAATCTCTAAAATTTCCCCGATCTTCCCAAAACTGACTCTTTCTTTTTTTACCCCAGTCATTGCCTCCGGCAAAATCCTCACCTCTTCCCCTTTTAAACAATTTTTTATGGTAATATCTGTTCAAGAAACAAGGTTTGCATTTTTACTAAAGTCGTTATAAAATATTATTGAATAATAGTTTACCGTAGATCAAAATTTTTAAAGATCATTAAATGGCAAAAGCAAGGCTAACCTCCTGTTACCCCTGCATTGAGAATGGTTAAAGATCATCGTATTTAGTTTTTTAAAGAAAAAATATAAGGAGAAAATTAAAATCACCTACACATAAACAAGGTGATAACGTGGATATAAAGTAGCAAACACTTCAGCATTATAAAATAATATCATTATATGGTTTTTTTGTCAACAACAAATTTAATTTTATCAAAGAGGGGCTATCTTTTCTTTCGCAACAGCCCCTCTTTTTTTGATTTTACTTTAGTTCTATAGTGGCGCCTGCTTCTTCCAGTTTGGCTTTGATCTCTTCGGCATCTTTCTTGGAAATTCCTTCTTTAACAGCCTTCGGAGCGCTATCGACTAGGTCCTTCGCTTCTTTAAGCCCTAAGCCGGTAAGCTCACGGACGACCTTGATCACATTGATCTTCTTGTCGCCAATAGAGGCAAGTATCACATCAAACTCGGTTTTTTCTTCTACCGGAGCGGCGGCTGCTCCAGCAGCTGGAGCAGCAAAGGCTACCGGAGCGGCAGCCGAAACCCCAAACTCCTCTTCAAAAGCCTTTACTAAATCATTTAATTCCAATACAGACATACCCTTAACGATCTCTAATACCTCTTCAATTTTCGACATTTAATTATCCCCCTTGTTTTAATAAACTTTTTTAACTTGAGGAAATCACATAATTAACCCGGAATACTTTCATTGAACGAATTATGCAATTTCCGAAACTAGGTAATGCTCTGAGCAATTCACCCGGCTTTGATTGACATCACTTCACGTGTGCGGGCAGTAGCCGACATGAGCAAGCACCTATATTTTAATTTTTTCTTCTGGTCAACTGGAAGTTAACGTAGACGACGAACTAATTCATAGTTTATAGCTTAAGCCTCACCGGCTTGTTTTTGACGAACAGCTTCCAAGACGTAAACTGTATTTCGGATCGGCGCGGAAAGTACGTTAACCAGGTTTCTGATGGGAGCTTGTATAACACCGATTAGCTGGCCGAGGAGAACCTCTCTGGAAGGAAGCTCAGCTAAAGCTGTTATCGCTACTTGATCAATCACTCTACCTTCCAAAACTCCGCCTTTGAGCTCTACTTTCTTGTGGGTCTTGGCAAACTCCGCGAGGATCTTTGCCGGGGCAACTGGATCTTCATACCCAAAAGCTAAAGCCGTTGGACCCTCTAAAAAAGCTTGTAGTCCTGTTAGTTCTGCCTTTTCTGCGGCAAGACGGGCCAAGGTATTTTTTACTACTCTTAACTCGACACCGGCTTCTCGTAATTGCTTGCGTAAGGTAGTCGCTTCTTGAACAGTTAAGCCGCGGAAATCAGCCAAAACTACCGCCTGGGATTTAGTTAATTTCTCATAAACCGCTGCCACCATCGCTTCCTTTTCTGGTCTAGCCATTTTATCACCTCCTGTCTTCTAGGGCTAAATAGGTTATCTCCATCTTAAACTATCACACCATAAATAGGATAGGGGTATTAGCTTATCTAACATCCAAAGCAGAGAATGAACACTATAAAACAAAAAGAGCCCCATAGATCACTGAGAATAGGGCTCGCTTCGGCAAACGAAGATCATTCCCAACCTCGGCAGGCGTTTTCATTAAATCCGCTTAGGAACTAGTTAACAACGGATACCTGCTGTCTATGGCTAGATTTAACTATTAAATTAAAGTTTACTTGCAATGAGGAATTATATAAAAGACGACATAAAGACTATACGGGCTTTTTGCGTTGCCTTTTGA
>DHOO01000124.1:0-7878 GCA_002409975.1 Firmicutes bacterium UBA5388 | reverse complement strand
ATTGTATTGGGACCTTTTAAAAAGGATACGACGCAAAAAGCTTTAAACCTCTTTTTCTCCAGTCACCGCTAGCATGATAACTTGAGGAGAAATTTTAATTCCCGGACTACAGGTCGAAGAGATGGTAATTGTTTTAAGGTAAGTTCCTTTAGCTCCCGATGGTTTAGCTTTAATCACCGCGCCTACCAACCTTCTAAAGTTAGCAAATAACTGTTCTAGAGAGAAGGAAATCTTACCAATAGGCACATGAATAATTCCGGATTTATCCACTCGATATTCAACTTTACCAGCCTTAATCTCTTTAACCGCTTTCCCCACATCCATAGTAACTGTGCCGGTCTTGGGGTTTGGCATTAAGCCTTTAGGTCCAAGGATCTTCCCTAATCTACCCACAGTACCCATCATGTCAGGAGTAGCTACCGCCACGTCAAAGTCGAGCCAACCTTTTTGAATCTCCTCGACCACATCCTCA
This sequence comes from Firmicutes bacterium UBA5388, assembly GCA_002409975.1. Classification (GTDB taxonomy): domain Bacteria; phylum Bacillota; class UBA4882; order UBA10575; family UBA10575; genus UBA5388. The sequence continues at coordinate 7,406 of DHOO01000124.1, read as the reverse complement.
GCGCCAACCCGATCTGCTCCAGCTTCTTCAGCTTCTTTAGCTTTATCGCCTTTCGCAAAGACCAACACCCGAAGAGTTCTCCCTGTTCCATGGGGAAGAACTACTGTTCCCCTCACCTGTTGGTCGGCATGTCTGGGATCAACTCCCAAGCGAATTGCCACTTCAACAGTATGATCAAAATTTGCTTTTACTATCTTTTTTAGCAATTCAAAAGCTTCCTGCGGGTCATAAAGTTTTTCACGATCAACGGCCTTAGCCATCTCTACGTACTTTTTACCATGTCTAGACATATTTTAAATCCTCCTTATTTCGTGGTTCAAACGGATGTCTCGCCAAGCGCGCATCCTCCCACCCTGGGAGAAGCTGTTCTTACAATTCAGAAGATACATCTCGTCGCTGTTCGCCCGTCATCGTGTTGAACCCATCCTTTGCAAGCTGGCTTGAAAGTCCCATTATCATTTCTTTCATATGCCATTGTTGATTCACCTGACTCTGACTTGCATCACTTCATGTGTACGGCGTAGCGAGCATAAATGACTACTTAACAACAACACCCATACTGCGAGCAGTACCTTCAACCATGGACATGGCCGCTTCAATATTTGCTGCATTAAGGTCAACCATTTTAAGCTCAGCAATCTCTCGTACCTTGTTTGCAGTAATCGTCCCGACCTTCTCTTTGTTGGGAACTCCCGAACCCTTTTCCAGGTTAATCGCCTTTTTAATTAAAACCGGAACGGGTGGAGTTTTGGTGATAAAAGTAAAAGAACGATCCTCATATACAGTAATGACTACCGGAATAATCATACCGGCTTGACTCGCTGTTCTCTCATTAAAGGTCTTTGTAAACTCCATGATATTAACGCCATGTTGCCCTAAAGCAGGACCAACCGGCGGAGCTGGAGTAGCTTTCCCCGCTGGGATCTGCAACTTTATTAGAGCCGCTACTTTCTTGGCCATCGTCCGGACACCTCCTTATCGATAAATTGATTAACAGGCAAGCCCCTATCAGCTTACCTTTTAAATTGATTAATACTTTTAATACTTTTCTACTTGATTATACTCCAGTTCAACCGGGGTCTCTCGGCCAAACATGGAGACCAGCACCTTTAATTTGCCCCTCTCTGGGTTAATCTCCTCGATCACCCCAGAAAAATTCTCAAAGGGGCCTCTAATCACGCGAACCGTCTCACCAATCGTAAAATCTAATTTCGGTCGCGGTTCATCCACACCCATCTGTCTGAGAATAACATCGATCTCGCTTTTTTGCAGCGGAATAGGTTTAGAGCCAGGACCAACGAAGCCTGTTACCCCGGGGGTGTTTCTCACCACATACCAAGAATCATCAGTCATGATCATTTCAACCATCACATAACCCGGGTAGATCTTTTTTTTAGTGAGTTTGCGTTTTCCGTCCTTATACTCGAACTCTTCCTCCATGGGGACCAAAATTCTAAAAATATGATCTTCCATCGCCATGGAGGCGACCCTTCGTTCCAAATTAGCTTTTACCTTATTCTCATAACCCGAATAGGTATGAATAACATACCAAGCTTTTTCCACAACCATCACACTCATTACCTATAAAGCCTTATGGCTTTAGTAAAAAATAAACTTAAAACCGAATCAAAAACGCTGATTGTCACCGCAACAACAAGAACCGTCACTAAAACGAAGATTGTATAGGTTGTTACCTCACGGCGATTAGGCCATGATACTTTCTTCATTTCCGCAACAACATTCCTAAAAAACGTTGAAACTTTCTTACTAGGTTTCTTCGCAGCCATCGTCCTTCCCACCTTTAACGGGTTTCTCGATGTGAGGTTTCCTGACGGCAAAACTTACAATACTTCTTAAGTTCTAACCGCTCAGGGTTATTCTTCTTATTCTTATTGGTGCGATAATTCCTATTTTTACATTCATTACAAGCTAAAGTAATTCCCTCCCGCACCGTCCTCCACCTCCAGCATAAAGTAAGCGAAAAAAAATAAACCACAAACATTTTAATCACTCAATAGAATTTACCACAATACCAGTACCCTTGTCAAGGGTTGCTTTTATTAAAAGTTATTTGCGTTGTACTCTTTTTTGAGTAAGAAACGAAAAATTCCATGTTAAAAATAGCCGATTACTGCACAATCTGCTTAAAGATATCTTCAATGAGTTTCAACCAGTAATTCTTTTTAACTAAGATTCGATGGTTCGATATTAGGGAGTCTCCTTTTATTAAAGTTATAATTGCCTGTATTATTTTCATTAATTGAGAAAGTCATTCATTCTGTCGTACTGCGTAATCACAGTGTATTCACCATTGCCCGCGGTAGACACTAACACACAACCGTCGATACTAGTAATGTAAGTATCGGCGCCCTCCCTTTTATACTTCCGATAAACATTTAAGTCGGCGATGGCATCATGCATCATCACGGCGATTTTAGCACTGATGGCAGTCCGATAGGATTTGCTGGATGAGGTAGAATCTCCATGATGGCCTACCTTGAATACATCAACATGTAGTCTGTCGCCATAACGCTCCACGACATCCTTTTCACCACTGGTATACAGATCACCACCAAACAGGAAAGATGATTCTCCATAAGTGATCTTCATCACCAATGAGTGATTATTAATAAACTGCGTACTCTGCGCAGGATAACCATCGTAATATTCGATACCAGGCGCTGGATGGAACACCTCCACTAACACACTGGCGCCAAACATGAAGGTATCGCCTTCCGCCAGGATAAGGTGGGGAGTCTGTGTTTGTTTGATGGCCTCCATATAGTTATTGTAGTGTGGGTTAGGATATACCAGCTCGCTGGTGTACACCCGGCCTATTTCGTAAGTGGAGATCAATTGTGCAAAGCTACCGATATGGTCCACATGTGGGTGCGAAGCCACTAAATAATCGATGCGCGTAATGCCAAGCGCTTTAAGAACGGAATCCAGATCACTAAACGTGCTCGGATTGCCGGCATCAATGATCATTACCTTACCGTCAGGTGATGTGAGGATGGCGCAATCACCACTTTTGTCGTCACTGCGTGTGGTTAGCTGAATAAAGCGCGCGGTTAATCTGCCCGCATCCTGCGATGCATCAAATATCTGATCATAGCGGTCTACTATTTTTTCCGCTACCACGCTGTGAGACAAAACCAACGCCAGGCAAAGAACTAATACATAAAATCTTTTTTTCATTGCTTGCCCCTTACTTCATAGATGCCTTGCTCATCCCCGCCATAATATACTTTTGCAGGATGAGAAAGAGTATTACGATTGGAATAATCGCCATCACAGCCCCAGCCATAATCTCGTTGTAGTTGGCCGTTTCCATTCCTGCGAACGTTTGTCGGAGGCGCGTAACGCCCACGGCGATCGTGCGAAATTCATCCTTAGTAGCCACCATTTTGGGCCAAAAATAACTGTTCCAGCCGGTAATAAAGGTGATGATGGAAATAGTAATCATCGTGGGGGCACACATTGGGATGAGAACGTGAACGATCAGACCGATACGGTTCAAACCATCGACGCGACCAGCATCAAGATAACTGTCATCTACCGACATAAAAGACTGGCGTAACATGAAGATGAAATATGCGCTTACCAGGTTCGGCACAATTAAACCGGGGAAACTGTTAACCCAACCTAGCCGTGATACCATGACATATATTGGCACAAAGGTGACCTGAATAGGGATCATTAGCGCGCCCAGAACCAGTAGAAACAGAACATTCTTCCCTTTGAAACTACCTTTTGAAAAGCCATAGGCTGCCAAAACACCAATGATAATCTGACCGACCATAATAAAGAAGGTAGTAACCAACGTGTTAAACAGATAGCGAATAAATGGGGCTCGTTTAAGCACATTAGGGAAGTTGGCCCACTGGAATAATCTGGGCCATAACGTTGGTACAGGCAACAATAATTCGGTACTGGTTTTTAATGAGGAAATGACCATCCAATAAATAGGAAACAGCATAATCAGTGTGATCATGCCGGCCACAACATATTGCAGCACTACCCGCATGTGATGCATGTTTTCCTTGGCCTGTTGGGATACTTGGCGCTCAGTCGCCCGGGAAATAGCAAGCAGAGCAAAGCCTAGCAAGGTAACGGCTACTGCAATAAGGCCAATTGTTAGAAAGTTTTCACGTGATAAGGCAAAAAAACCTAGCGCTTCCTTGATTTCATACTTGGTTAGACCCTCGTCCATATTATTCATCTGTATGTTGTACTGAATGTAACCCGTAATACCTAGAGCCACTAGAATAAGGGAAAACGCTAGGAAGAATACTAAAAGATCAAACCAGCCCGCCTGACGCATTTTGAGAAGTAGAGATCCTTTCATTTCGCTTCCTCCTTCCGCTTAAGAATCATAGTTGACAGACCTATTGGTATAGCGCATGGTGGCAGCGGTGCAGACCAACAAAATCATAAAAAATACTACCGATACCGCCGCTGCGCGCGCCGCGCGGAAGTCGCGGAACGAGAGGTTATAAATCCATTGCACCATCACGTTGGTGGCAGTGCCAGGACCGCCCTGTGTCATAACATCCACCGACTGGAACACCTTCATACTGGCGATGAATGTGGTCACGAACAGGAACACAGTGGTTGGCGCCAACATGGGAAGGGTAATATAGCGGAAACGATGTACCGCATCTGCGCCGTCAATAGCCGCCGCTTCGTAATAATCCTTGGAAATCCCCTGCATGGCTGAGAGATAGATGATCGTGGCATAACCAACCACACGCCATGCTGTGAGGAATAAAATCCCCGTCAAAGCAGTATTAGCATCAACAAGCCAATTCGGCCCCTTAATGCCCACTAATGATAGTAAATAATTTAGAATACCATAGCTACCATTGAGAATCCAGATGAATACAATAGCGCTGGTAGAAACAGCAATATATTTAGGCATAAACACAATAGTACGCATGGCGTGGAATAGGCGTGTCATACGGTTGAACAATAAGGCTAATAACATACCGCCTACTAGGGTGATGAAGATCTCCCAGAATGTATAGCGGATAGTAATGAGTAACGATTCGCTAAATATAGACCAGCCTGATTTGAGAAACAACCATTCGTAATTCTTCAGCCCCACAAATGATTGCGGATCAGGAACCAGCATGCGCATGTCGGTAAAACTAATGCGTAACAGGTCAATGATGGGATAATAAACGAATAAAAGAAAGAAGAAGACCGCCGGCTGTACCGTAAACAGGTCCTTCATGCGCTCCCAGGATTGTGTCCGTAGCATGATCGCATTAAACAGAAAAGTAATACCAACGAGAAAGATCAGTACCGCATTGTTCATCACTACGCTTACAAGTGCAATGGGCACTGTGCCCCGACCTTCACCAAAGAGATCGATCGTACCGGTGATGGGAGTCTCAAACGATCTCGCTTCTTTACGGGCTGCATATACCTTTTTAGCCAGTGGCTGGAGCGATTCCCAATTTAGATCACCCATCATATAGCCATAGGTACTTACAACAATACAAATCAGACTTAAGATAAACAGCACAACCGACCCGATCTTGGCTGGTTTGGTGATGTTTTGCTTTTCATTATGGGTTTGAATGCTCACGATTTCCACCTCAAACATAATTGAGGGGGGTGGATTGCTCTCCCCCCTCAAAATTAGTGATAATTATAGACTAAAAATCTTCCAGAATCTCGGTAATGGTTTTGGCCAGGTCGTCTAAGGTAGCTTTTACAGGCGCGCCCTCGTTAAAGATCCTGGCTAGAGCATGGCGCCATTCATTCGCGACAGTATCATAAGCGGGATGCTGGTTACGGGGGTTAATCCAACTACTCATGGACACAACGTTGCTCATCGCAGGCTTACGCTCCAAGTATTTCTCGTATTCACGGGTACCGATAACACTCTGGCGAGTTGGGAAGTAACCGGTCTTGTCTGCCCAGTAGAGGTTGATCTCAGGACTAGCCATAAACATCATGAACTGCCAAGCAGCATTTTTCTGCCTTTGAGAAGCAACCGCCGGAATGAGAATGGCAGCCCCACCGACTTCGCTTTTGAAGCTCTTACCATCCATGCCCCCAGGTAACCAGGCCATACCTACTTCGAAGGCGCCTTTGGTCTGCTGTACATAGGTGTCATACAGGGAGCTGGTATGGAACACACTGAAAGCGCCGCCATCCCAGAAAAGTTGACGCATATTGGCGGAAGCGCCGGTGCCGTACGCATAATAAGCGTAACCTTTGTCAATCCATTCTTTAATTTTACTTGTGATCTCCACAGATATCTTGCTGTTCACATCGGTGGTTAAACCGTCTTTACATACCACTTCAACACCGTTGTTCTTGTACAACATCTCGTAGTACCAATAGTCCCAGCCACCAAAGACGGCGCCATAGCGGGCAGTGCTACCGTCCTTATTGAAAATAGTGGCCTTCTTGAGGAAAACCTCCATTTCGTTGAAGGTTTTAGGCATAGTGATGCCTTCGGCGTCGGCCATGGTCTTATTATAGTACATGACTTGAGTGGAGATTAGGTAAGGCAAGCAGATCTGCTTCCCTTCGTAGCTGGTAGAAGCAATCAAGCCCTCGCCGAAGTCGGCAATATCAAATCCATAGGCTTTAATGTAGGGATCCAAAATTTCACAGATGCCAGCAGCGCCGTAGCTTGCGGGATAGGATGTGTTGGCCGTACACAGAGCAGGAACATCACCGGAGGCTACAGCCGCGATCAGTTGGGTGTTGATCTCCGCGTAAGCGCCAATGTAGACAGGTTTCACGGTGATCAAAGGGTTCTGCTTATGGAACTGCTCAACCATGTAGTTCAGGTATTGGTTCCACTGATCTTCATGAGCATGCCACCAGGTTATGGTAATAGGTTGGGTGACATCGTACTTGCTTGTCTGAGTAGTTGCGATACCAACCACGGAAAGCATCATAATCGCAGCCAGCATCATAGTAATAGTTTTTTTCATCATATAAATCCCTCCTGTCGTTTCCCGACAATGTAAATTTTGTATGGCTATTGCCATACTGTACTATCAATCAGCAAATTACGCTTCCGCTTTAATAATTGAATGTGTCTTATTAAAGTTGTCAACCTTTCTTTTTTTGGACTGTTTTTCCCTGTTAAATCTCCCTGTGATCACCTCCTCGCAAACTTTTAAAAGTGGCCGGCCTTTATTTTCAACATACACATCTCTTTCGTGCGAATAAACAATAGTAAATACAACTAAAATCAAAAAAGGCCATCTTAAACACAAAATGTTTAAAATAGCCTTCTCTTTCTCTCTCAGCCATTAACATTCCAATTAACCATAATATAACACTATACTAACTGATTGTCAATGTGTAATTGTCTGATGGAAATTAAAGCCGGGCGCCTCAACACAATTACCTTTACTCAAGAATCTTAGTAACAA
>DHOO01000130.1 GCA_002409975.1 Firmicutes bacterium UBA5388 | reverse complement strand
GCGACTACTTAGAAAATAGCCTTGGTTGATTCACCCGGCTTTGATTAAAATGAACGGTAGCCGGAAGAGACAAGTACTTTATTTCTCACGCTCCTTCCATGGCATCACCGCTGCCTCTAAAACAGAAATTAGCAGATAAAAGCCAACCCCAATCGCAGCCAAAGCTATCAAAGCCACAAAGATCAGGGGGGTATCAAAAGTACCACGCGCAAAATAAACAAGGTAGCCAAGCCCTTTACCTGCTCCAGAAAACTCCCCTACTACCGCCCCGATCACAGAGAGCGTCAAACCCATTCTCACCCCACCAAAGATTACTGGTAAAGCAGTGGGAACCTCCAGTTTAAAAAAGATTTCTCGTTTAGTTGCCCCCATGATGATTAATAGTTGTTTCAAGCGGGGATCTGTCTCCCGTATACCAACTACCCCATTGGTCAGCATCGGAAAGAAAGAGACTAGAGCTGCAATCAGAATTTTAGAAGTGATACCAAAGCCAAACCAGATCACTAAGAGCGGAGCAAGCGCCACAATGGGAATCGCCTGAATAGCCACAACCAAAGGAGTAATTAGACGATCAAGACGAGGATGACGGGCTAACAAGTAGCTCAAAGGAAGGGCGGTCAATGCCCCGAAAAGGAAACCTACTAAAGCTTCGAGAAAAGTAATAAGAAAATGCTCTGCTAACCGGTTTCCCTTCGTTAATAATTCTTTAAAGCGTAGCCCAACCTCGCCGGGAGAAGGGAGAATATATGATGGGTAAAAAGAGGCAACTATTGTCCAGACTATTAAGGAGATGATTCCTAAGAACATCACCGTAATCAATCGTTCATAACGGCGACCAAAACTGACTAACCTGTTATTCATTGTTTCCCCCCCACCCTTGCTCTAATAGCTCTTGCACAGCCCCAACCAAGCTAGCAAAAATCGGAGTACTTATTAACTTAAGATTCCTCGGATATTCCAGCTTAATGTGGACCTCCCCCAAAATCCGCCCTGGTTTTTCTCCCATCACTAAAACCCGATCCGACAAGAAGACCGCTTCAAAGATGTTATGAGTAACCATCAAACCAGTAAATTTAGTTTGTTTCCTAATCTTCATCATTTCCAGGTGTAACTGACTCCTGGTCAAAGCATCAAGAGCAGCAAAAGGTTCATCCAGCAAAAGCACTCGAGCCTCTCCCACTAGAGCGCGGGCTAAAGCCACTCGTTGTCGCATCCCTCCTGAAAGTTGATGAGGGTATTTGTCTTCTACCCCAGCAAGGTTAACTAAGTTTAACGCAGCACGAGCTTTATTGATACTTACTCCTGATTTCTCTCCTTTTTTATTTAATTCTAAAGGCAGCATTATGTTATCAAGCACTGTTCTCCATGGAAGTAAAAGAGAGTCTTGAGGAACAAAACTCAACTGAGCCCACCCAGGGATTTCTTTGAGCCCAAAAACTTTAATTTCACCGGAATCCGGTGTTAACACCCCAGAAATAAGTCTTAACAAAGTTGATTTTCCACAACCACTGGGGCCTACTAAACAGACGAATTCCCCTTCGTTAACAGAAAGGTTAACTCCATCAAGTTCCGGAGGGCCATCGGGGGAAAAAGCCAAAGTTACATTATTAACTTGGATCAGCTTTTGCATTGTTCCACCTCTCCACTATAAAATAGAAAAACCCTGAAGATACCTTCAGGGCAAATTGTTATCCTTTAATACTCCTTCTTTCATCCGGACTATACCGTCGGTTCTGGATTCTCACCAGATCAGCTTAAACTAAGTTTAAGCTAGTGGACTTGGGATGGCACCCCTTACCACCGGTCGGGAATTGGCATTACCGCCGCACCCTGCCCTGAAGGATATACTATTCACTTTATAATTAGTTCTAAGAAATTACTCACTAATTAATTTAAGATTTATATATCTCTATTTTACCTATTCTCAAACCAGTTGTAAAGGGAATTTACAAAAATACTTTTTTCACAGTCATTGGTTTTTTTCGATCTTCATTAATGAAATAAATCAGTACTTCTCCTCGGGGTAAATCTCTTTTATCGACGGTCAATAATACTGCTGGATATGTTAACCTTTGAATTACTTCCTTGCCAAGAGGCTCTTCTTCTCGATAATAGATAAAGAGACTTGTTCCTTTAAGGTTAACGCTAATGGGGGTGAGCGTAAAACCTCCAGAGGGGCGTTCCCCTAAAAAAATGCCAAGGATGAGGTTTTTTTCCAGATCAAGTTCCTGAGGGAGTAAATCCCGAAAGATCTCTCTTTTATTAGGATATAATTCAAAAGCCGGTTCAGTAAATCCATTGATGTTTTTCGCCATAAAATTAAATTTGATCGGGTTTCTTCTCCCCTGTTTTAAAAAGGGGTTCTTGCCAAAATCCGGGGTTATCCCCACCTTTATATTCGTCAGCTCTTTAAGCTTCTTAATAATCCGCTGAAATCTCCCTGGAAAGCCTATTTGTTTTTTTAAAAGCGACGGAGCTAAAGCGGAGAGGAGGTCTGCCAGGAGGTCGGCGTCATGACGAACTAAACCATTGGTATTTAATAAGGGAGCAGTAATCGGAGTCACTCCTTGACTAATGATCTTTTCCGGATCAAAAAGTACCGGTTCGGCTCCCTCCTCAGCATAAACCGCCTGTGCCTCAGAGGGAACCATCTGGTCATTGATAATCATATAATCTACCAACTGCTCTCCAGTATGCTCAAGTAAAGCCCGGAGATGATCTGAGGCCGTAAAACCATCGGTCTCGCCGGGTTGGGTCATCACATTACAAATATAGATCTTAGTGGCACGGGAAGCCTTAACAGCCGCCAGCACCTGTTTAACAAGTAATGGTGGAATAACACTGGTAAATAGGCTCCCCGGTCCAATAATGATCAGATCCGCCTCTTCGAGTGCGTTAAGACTTTCCGGTACTGCCTTAGCCTCGGAAGGCTCAAGATAAATCCGTTTAATAGGAGAGTTGCTTTTACCAATCATTGATTCTCCTTTTACGACAGAACCATCTTTGAGTTCCGCCCTGAGGTTCGCATTATCTAAAGTGGCGGCAAAAACCCTTCCCCTTACTGCTAAAACCTGACACGAAGCTTCTATCGCCTTCTGGAAGTCACCGGTAATTCCGGTCATCGCTGTCAAAAAGAGGTTCCCAAAGCTATGCCCGGCAAGACCCGGACCTCCATCAAACCTAAATTGCATCAGCTGTTCCATTAAAGGTTCAAGGTCAGCCATGGCGATCAAGCAACTTCTGATATCTCCGGGAGGAAGGATCCCAAATTCTTTTCTGATCCGGCCTGAACTTCCTCCATCATCCGCAACCGTAACGATGGCCGTTAAATTGCTGGTTAGTCTTTTTAAGCCACGGAGAATCGTCCCCAGTCCAGTTCCGCCACCAATAACAACGATTTTGACCTCTTTTTCTAACAACTTCAACAAACCTTTATTTTCTGTTACCACCCGTGAAAATAAAGGCGGCTCTTTGGAAGGTTCTACAAGCAAATCAATGAGTAAAATCAACCCAAAAACGAGTAAAAAACCTCCAAACAAAAAATTAAGGTTTATCGTCGATAAACTAACTAATAACCCGGATATCCCCAAGCCAAACGCAAGGGTTATCCTTCTAATGAAGCGGAGCTTTAAAAAGCGCCGGGGCATGATCATTTCCCCCTAACTTATATCCCGGTGTTCCGCAAGGACTTTATACCCTTTAGCCTTAAGAAATTTTATGAGCTGATTGGCGATGGTTACTGAACGATGTTTACCCCCAGTACAACCAATCCCAATAACCAGTTGTAACTTTCCTTCATTGATATATTGAGGAACTAAAAACTCCATAAAATGAAATAGTTTTGTCAAAAACTTGGCCGTTACTGGCCATTTTAATACATAATCAGCTACTGCCTGATAATTGCCATCTAATTCTTTTAAGGAGTCCACATAGTGGGGGTTCGGCAAAAATCTTACATCAAAAACCAAGTCCGCATCAAGAGGAATCCCATTGCGGAAACCAAATGACACCACGGTAATGATCAGCTTCTCACTCTCTTTGATCTGGCTAAACCTGGCGGTAATCTCTTCTCGTAATTGACGTACTGTAAGCGCGCTGGTATCAATGATTAATGAGGCTTTCCCTTTAATCTTCTCCAGACGTGATTTTTCAGCTTTAATTCCATCCAGGATCCTCCCCTCACCCGACAGCGGATGGCGCCGACGCGACTCTTTAAACCGCCGGATTAAAACCTCATCTTCCGCTTCAAGATAGAGAATCTGATAAGTATAACCAGCCTCCTCCAACAGCTCAAGTGAAGAGAAGAGGCTGTCAAAAAAGTCACCGCCTCTGATATCAACTACCAGTGCTATTCTATTAATCCGTCCTTCAGATTGTGCACAAAGCTCAGCAAATTTGGGGAGCAAGACCGGTGGTAGATTATCGATACAAAAATAGCCTAGGTCTTCAAAAGCTTTTACTGCTTCAGATTTTCCTGCACCGGATATGCCTGTAATAATGACAAAACTGATCAACTGCATCATGAACTCTCCCCTCTTAATACTATTCGGAAGATTGTCCCCAATTTATTAGCCTTTCCCTCAAAACTTGTACCCACAAGTATAAACACTGTTCTTTCCGCAAGACTTGTTTCGCGAAGAAAAATTTATCTCCTTCCGGAAAATGCTACTATCTCTAAAAACAAAAAAAGGAAGCATCATTAGTCTCTTATTTCGCACCATTTAAACAAAGACCAAGCTAAATTAATTTGCAAAAACCGGATGTGTAAACTGCTAAATTGGGGAGGTGCGAAAAGAAAGATTAGTGCTTCCTTTCCAAAGTTATCTGTTCTTTCCTATTTTAACTGTAAAGCATTAATTTTACCCGTATATAAACTCGTTAAGGCATCAGCTTCTTCTTGAGAATTAGCCTCGCTGTATACTTGAAAAACTGGTTCTTCGGCATCAGGAAGAACCAAAGCCCAACCCTGCTCATGAAAAACCTTCAGTCCATCAATCACCTCTATTTCTTTCTCCTTATTCTCTTCAAAAAGGCTCCGCATGATCCGCCCCTTATCCTCCCAAGAACAATCCACTGATTTCCGGTCCGTGTAATAGGGGGGCAAAACTGAAACCAACTCTGATAAGTTCATCTTCTCCCTAGCCATCAATTCCAAAATTTTAGCAAGAGAATACAAACCATCAAAAGCTGGTTGAAAATGCGTCTTCCCTTCCAGCCCCGGGAAAATTCCTTCTTGAATCACTTTCTCCATTAAAGCGCGCGCACTAGCTTTGGTCCTTACTACTTTCCCCTGATGTTCCCTTACTATCTCTTCAATAAACATGGGAGCTGTCACTGGTACAGCGATTGTCTCCGCCTGCGAATATTTTAGAGCAAAAAGGGTGATCAGAGCTAAATACTGTTCATCCTTTATGGTGTATCCTTTTTCATCTACTAAGATTAAGCGTTCCGCATCGTTATCCACCAAAACTCCTAGATTAGCCTTTTCGGCTTTAACGCGGTTTGAAATCTCCTTTATAGTTGAGGTCTTTTCTGCTAATGTTTTAGATCTGTTTTGATGAATATTTCCTAACTCAAAGTTTATTACTGTACAACCAAGGTCGGTTAGGAGGGTGGGTAAGAGTAGGGATAAGGCGCCCTCCTCATAAGCAGCAACTACCTTAAAACCAGCCTGGGCAATCTGCTCTCGAGCCGTAACCTTAATAATTCCTTCTAGATAAGGCTGGAAGAGACGATGAGCATCGATTATTTGACCAATACGGTCAGCAGGCGCTCTTCTAAATTCCTCGGTAAAAAAGGTGTGTTCAAGCTTTCTCTCTAACGCCCTATTGATCGTTAGTCCTTGCTCATCAATAAACTCAACTAGAAGGTGGCCCTCGTTATGGGGGGAAAGGCGGAGATGAACTCCAGCATTTACTTGAAGTAACATCACAGCATGCCTGGTAATAGGGATCGCCATAACCCCGAGGTCATAAACATTTATGCCTGCTCCTAAGAAGCCACAGACCAAAGCAGTCTTTAACATTTTTGCTGGGCGAAAACTATCTGTACTAATCACCACCCAGCTATTTTCTGGAAGTACTGTTCCATAGGCTGCTCCCAACTTAGCTGCAAACTCTGGCGTAAACTCCATATTAGCTGTCCTATCCACCCCTTGCTTACCAAAAAGACTAGTTCCCCACCGACTTCCCCAGACCATACTAGAATTTAGAACCGAACCGCTTTCAATATATTTTTCCGGCCAGATTTTAATTTCCGGTTTAATAACTGATTTTGAGCCTACGGTACATCCTTCACCAATCACTGCCCCCTCATAAACAGATACCCAAGATTTAAGATGAGTATGATGGGCCAAAATTGATCCTCTGATCTCTGACTCATAACCAATGTACGCGTGGTTCCAAAGAATCGACCTTTTAATTGAAGAATGATCATTAACTAAGATGTGGTCCCCCAGGACACTGTATTTTCCCAATTTTACTCCTTTTTTAACCCTTACATATTTACCTAAAACCAGGGGGGCTTCTAAGACACTCTCCTGATCAATCTCTGTACCCTCCCCCGCCCAAATTCCGGGAGCTATTTCCTGCCCCTGAAGGTCAAAATTTATTTTTCTTGCTAACAAATCGTAATTAGCTTGCCGGTATTGATTTAGATTTCCCACATCTGACCAGTAGCCTTCAGCCACAAACCCATATAAAGGTTTACCTGCTTCCAAAAGGCGGGGAAAAAGATCCTTACTAAAATCAACCGCTTTGTTTTTCTCGTAATACTGGAAAACTTCTGGTTCAATAACATAAATACCAGTGTTAACCGTATCACTAAAAACCTCACCCCATCCAGGTTTCTCCAAAAAACGCTTAATTTTTCCCTCCACATCAGTGATCACTACTCCATAATCCAATGGATTATTTACTTTGGTTAGCACAATAGTCACTAAGGCCTGTCTCGTTCGGTGAAAAGCTAAGACTTCATGAAGATTGATGTCAGTTAGCGCGTCTCCACTAATTACTAAAAATGTTTGATCTAAAAAATTTTCGGCATTTTTTACACTACCAGCGGTTCCAAGGGGGGTCTCTTCAATAAAGTATTGTAAAGAAACTCCATAATCTTTGCCATCTCCAAAATAATTAGAGATGATTTCCGGAAGATAAAACAGAGTTACCCCAATCTCGGTAAAATTGTATCTTTTTAACAGTTCGATAATATACTCCATCATCGGCCTACCGGCAATCGGGACCATTGGTTTTGGTAGTTTGCAAGTTAATGGTCTAAGCCTTGTTCCTTTCCCCCCGGCCATCACGATCGCTTTCAAACTAAAATTCCCCCCATTTTATTTAGTTATTGGTGATTACCTTTATCAAACGGTTACTCCCTTGTCGGCTGCAGTTCCTGGGCAGCTGAATTTCTATACTCTTTAATGGTGGCGGTTTCTCCAGGTGTATACCTACTAAAGGTGTTTGCTTCCATCAATCGTTCTCTTTTTAACCCGTCGTCCTGATATCTCTTTTCATTATACGGTTGAGACCAGAAAGACTTCAGATACTCGTTTTCAACTTCTTGATAAACCTCAGCCGTCTGTTCAGCAATTTTCCCCCAATTATATTCAGTTTCCAGATCACGATAGGCCTGTTCTTTCATAGCTTTAGCGTGCTCCGGGTAAGATAACATCCATAAGATATTATCCGCTAAAGAGTCTGAGTTATTAGTTAAGGCTTTTAACCCGTTCTTTCCATGTCGCACTACTTCTCCTAATCCCCCAGTATCGCTAACTACGACTGGCGTTCCTGCTGCCATTGCTTCTAAAGCCACGATCCCAAAAGGTTCATATAAACTAGGAAAGACCGCTACATCCGCCGTGCTAAAGAGAGCGTTTCTAGTTAAGTCATCAATATACCCCGTAAAATAAACTTTATGGTATATTCCAAGCTGACGAGCTTTATTTTGCAAATTTTCAGCATAGGGTCCCTTGCCTGCGATCACAAATTTCACCTGATCATCAACTGACAGAATTTTAGTCGCTACTTCTAAAAGAAGGTCAAGACCTTTCTCAAAAACCAAACGACCGATATAAAAAACCACCTTCTCATTTGGGGCCGCAAATTGGTTTCTAATCAGATCCGCATTCTCCGGTTTTTTTCTGAATAACTCAGGGTAAACTCCATTAGGAATAATTCTAAGTTTATCTTTTGGAACTTGGAAAATAGTTTGAAGCTCCGCAAACATATACCGACTACAACAAATTACCCGCCACGCTTCAAACGCTAACCACCATTCTACATCACTGATATATCGTTGCAGGTCATTATGGAGACCATTGTTTCTTCCCCACTCCGTGGCATGGATCGTAGCCACTAGCGGTTTGTTTAAGGCGTGCTTCAATAATTTACCGGCATATGCCACCAACCAATCATGGGCGTGAATCAGGTCAAACTCTATTCCTGCTTGAGAAAGGGTAATCGCCTTTTCTGCCAGGTTCAGGTTAAACTGTAATACCCAGGTAAGAAAATCGGGTGGAGACGGGTTACTAGGCTTGACCCGGTATACCTTTACTCCGTTCATCTTTTCCTTTTCAACTGCCTCCGAGGTTCCGATTGTAAGCACAGAAACCTCCTGCCCTTTCTCAAGCAAAGAAAGGGAGAGATCATGAACATGAGGAGCAATACCTCCTACTACTTTTGGAGGAAACTCCCAACTTAGCATCAGAATTTTCATTTGCTTACTCCTTCCCAGAATTGCTGGATAAAATGCCAGCAATTAACAGCGGTTCAAAGTTGTAAATTTATTCTTCCCCACTTATTAGAAGTTCATTCCTTTAAGATGAAGAAGAAAAGGAGTAAGCATTTTTTATCGATTTAAAAAAATGTCTAAGGTAATTAGGCAGTTTTTTCGATCAAAAATGGGGCTGTTGAAAAATGCAACAGCCCCATTAGTAGTCTTATTATTATTAAATGAGAGAATTGTCTAATTACACCAATCTAAAAAACACTTCGAGACTTGCCGCTTCACCTGGCTTTGATCTAAATCACTTCGTGATGGGAAAAGTAGCCAGCGTGAACGCGTATATAGTGTTTAACTTATATTATAAACGGTTAGACGTAGGTTGGCGACAAATCTCTACTTCAAAATAATCCATTATTCCTCCGACCGGCGGATCTGGTTTTCTAACTTTCACTATAACTTGCTCCAAAGTATAAGCAGAAATTATCTGGTCCGCAATAGTATGTGCGATCGCTTCCATTAGGTTGAACTCTTTCTCTTCCACAATATCCTTTATTAAAGTATAGACCTCCGCGTAATTAATCGATGCCTCAAGATCGTCATTAGCGCCTGCTTGAAAAAGATCAAGATAAAGTTCAACATCCACTTCAATTCTTTGTCCCAACTCTTTTTCAGCAGCGAAAGCCCCATGATACCCATAAAAGATCATGTTTTTCAAGATAAGTTTATCAGCGGTCACTATCCTTCCCTTCTTTCAGCATTATTTTACCCCAGAAAGAAAAAGATGGAAAGAGGAAATTGCATTATTATTTTAAATATACTACTCTCGTTATTCGTCGCTCATGACCTGAGAACCAGTATCTAAGCTTTTTGCGTTGTATCCTATGTAGAAGGTCCCAATACAGTATATAGTGTTTGACTGGTATTAGGCTATCAATATATCGTGTCGGGATAATTAAAGCAAAGGACTACGCAAAAAGCCCAGTATCTAGTAAGTCGCAAACTTTAAGTCCTATTCTGTGGTTAAATCATAATAAATAAATTATGCAGTTTTTTAAAAGTAAAGTAAATTTACTGTTAAGCAATTTCCTGACAGTCAGGATTGAATTGACAAACCACAAAATAAAGGTAAAATAAAAACTGATCCATAAAAGGGGTGGTAGTTAAATGTCGCAGCTCGAATTAAAGTCGGAGATCCAAAGATTAAAAGAGGAAAATAATGCTTTGATTTTAGCCCATACTTATCAAAATGATGAGGTCCAAGATATTGCTGATTATATTGGCGACTCTTTAGAACTTAGTCGCTTGGCCGCTAACACCCCTCATCAGGTTCTAGTCTTTTGTGGTGTGCATTTTATGGCCGAAAGCGCCGCCATCCTTTCCCCGGAAAAGACTGTGTTATTGCCTGCTCCGGACGCCGGTTGTCCAATGGCGGATATGGCAGATGCTGAAACCGTTAGAGAATGGCGGGTTAAGTATCCACAGGCAACAGTAGTTAGCTATGTTAACACCTCCGCCGCTGTTAAAGCCGAGAGCGATATCTGCTGTACTTCCTCGAACGCCTTACGAGTCGTCCGTTCCTTAGACGCCGAAGAAATTATTTTTCTCCCCGATAAAAATTTAGGAAGTTATATTGCCTCGCAAGTACCAGAAAAAAGATTCCATCTCTGGCCTGGTTTTTGTCGTACCCATCATCGTGTTACCGTTGAAGATGTGGAAAAAGCTAAAAACGCTTATCCAGAGGCTAAAGTGTTAATTCATCCTGAGTGTCAACCTGCGGTTTCCGCCCGTGCTGATTTTGTAGGCAGTACCAAACAGATCGTGGAACAAGTAGGTAAATTAGAAGCTTCTATTTTTATTATCGGTACCGAGATGGGAATTATTCATGGTTTAAAAAAACGCTACCCTCAAAAAAAGTTTTACCTTTTGACGCCCGGTTTAGTCTGTCCTAATATGAAAAAAATTACTTTACGAGAGATCGCTGCTTCATTACAGCACCTGGAACCAGTAATTTCTGTGGCAGAACCAATTCGCACACAAGCTCGACTCGCCCTTGAACGGATGTTAGCCCTTAGTTAAGCTTGATCGCTTAATTAAATATAGTTTTATATTTACTCTCTCCCTTTCTGAAAAGGCCGCTTGTCAATCTCTGTTAACTTATACTTTAAAAAATTGCATAAATTGATTTCTAACCATTAAAAATTTACATAAGTTGAGCAGAGGTTAACGGGGAATGATTAAAGAAGCTTGAAGGGAGAATTTGATTCGAAATCCTACCAACAAAGGGGGCCATCTTATGGCCATTAAAGTTTCTACCAATAATTCTGAATCTACTCCTTTTTTAGTGATTGGCAGCGGAATTGCTGGTCTTTATACCGCGCTTAAACTATCCGAACTGGCCGAAGTAACGCTGATCACTAAGGAAACTCTAGAAGAAAGTAACACCGCCTACGCTCAAGGAGGAATAGCGGTAGCCTTAAGCCCCTCCGATTCTCCTAAACTACACTACGCTGATACGCTCAGTGTGGGGGCTGGGATCTGTCTTCCTGCTGCTGTTGAAGCTTTAGTTAGCGAAGGACCGGCAAGAGTAAAAGAACTGATCCGTTTGGGGGTTCCTTTTGATTCCCAAGGTGGAGAACCCGTATTTACTCGAGAGGCCGCTCATAGCCGTTCTCGTGTCTTACATGCGGATGGGGATGCAACCGGCCGAGAGATTAGTCGGGCCCTTACTAAGCAGGTTCTCTCCAACCCCAGAATCCAAATCAAAGAAAATTACTTTGTTGCCGCATTACTTACTGGCCCAGAAGGTTGCTATGGCGCTCTTGCCTTTGATGAAACAGGCAAGAACAGAACTGTTTTAGCTAAAGCAACCATCTTAGCTACAGGGGGTTGCGGACAAATCTATGCAGATACCACTAATCCTCAAGTTGCTACTGGAGACGGAATGGCCATTGCCTTTCGCGCCGGAGTCCCTTTATCTGACCTTGAATTTATGCAATTTCATCCCACTGCTCTCCATTTGCCTACTGCGCCTCGCTTTCTCATTACCGAGGCGGTCCGTGGTGAAGGAGGAATACTCCGCACTAAACAAGGCCTCCGTTTTATGCCTGCTTATCATCAGCTGGCCGAATTAGCTCCTCGTGATATCGTCACCCGTTGTATCCTGCAAGAATTACAGAAAACAGGTGATGATCACGTCTACCTTGATCTTTCAGCGCTGACTCCCACCCAGATAAAAAACAGGTTTCCCAATATCTTTGAAACCTGTTTGACTTATGGGCTTGATATTACCAAAGAACCGATCCCAGTAGCGCCAGCCGCCCATTATATGATGGGTGGAATTGCCATTGACCTCAATGGTCGCACTGGATTACCCCATCTTTTTGCCTGCGGTGAAGTAGCCAACTCTGGTGTTCACGGCGCCAACCGCCTAGCAAGTAATTCTTTACTTGATGGGTTAGTATTTGGGCATCGCATCTTTTCCTATCTCCAAGCGCATCATCTAGATTTTTCTCGCATTCCTGCAGAGTTTGAGGTTACCCTTTCCGGCGAAACTAATCCCGCCGAAGTAGACCAGGATCTACAATTTCTTAAAAAATTAGCCTCCGCGGAGTTGGGAATTATTCGTCAGGAGAAAGGATTACTCGCCGCCAGTCAAATGCTGGCCCCTGTTTACTCCGATGAGCAGCCTCCCTTTAATCACAAATACCTGGAATTACAGAATATGCGTCTGATCGTTAGAGCGATGATTACGGCTGCCCTCAAACGAACGGAAAGCCGAGGTAGCCATTATCGTTCTGATTATCCTACTACCGATCCTGCTTGGGCCAAGCGGATCATTCACTACCCAAACCAGCTTAAGTTACTTCCTGCCGCCACTCTTTATAACTGGTCTTGGTAATAATGAAAGAGGTGCATAAGATGATTGCCCTGCCAAAACAAGTCTGTACTGAACTGGTACGCATTGCTCTTGCTGAAGACCTTGGCACCGGAGATATTACTTCTGAGCTTACCATTGCCAAAGAAGCTACCGGAACCGGACGCTTTATCTCAAAAGCTTCCGGAGTTATTTGTGGGTGGACGATAGTTAAAGAAGTATTTCAACAGTTAAATCCAGGTATCTTTCTCGATATTTATCATCCCGATGGCTCAACCGTTGCCGCCGGTGATCTGCTCGCCGTAATTTCCGGTCCGGTTAAAGATCTCCTTGGCGGAGAACGGGTGGCTCTCAATTTCCTTCAACACCTGTCCGGGATTGCTTCTTACACTCGTAAATTAGTTGATCTGATCACTGATTTTCCTCAGGTTCGAGTAGTTGATACGAGAAAAACCATTCCCGGACTACGTATTTTTCAAAAATACGCCGTCCGCATAGGTGGAGGATATAACCATCGCTTTAATCTGGCCGACGCCGTCCTGATTAAGGATAATCATCTCCTCGCTTGTGGGGGCGTGCAGACTGCTATTAAAAAGGTCCGGGCTGCAATTCCGCATACGATGAAAATCGAAGTCGAAGTCGAATCAGAAGAGCAAGTCAGAGAAGCCTTAAAAGCTGGCGCTGATATAATTATGTTGGATAACATGTCTCCAGACTTAATGACCAAGATGGTAAAGCTCATCAATCAGCAAGCAATTGTTGAAGCCTCCGGTAATATTACTGCTGAGAATATTAGAACGATTGCTGCCTGTGGTGTTGATATTATTTCAGTCGGAAGTTTAACCCACTCCGTTCAAGTTCTTGACATTAGTTTGAAACTTACCACTGACTAATTTTTTTAATAAACAAGAGGGTTACCTTAATCATTTCTTCTTGTAAAAAAGAACCGCCTTTGGCGGTTCTTCTTATTTATTCAACTTTAATCTAAAATTTTAATCCTGCCGTCACGAAAATCCCTGTATTCTCTTTTTCCAAAGTAGCTGCCACATCAACCGAAACAGGACCTAGTTTTAAACCCAGACCCGTCGTAAAATTCAGACCTTGTTTATCTCCGTAGCCTCCGGCGCGTAAGAATATTAACCCAAGAATTGGTTGCTCCACTCCCAGGTGGTAAACCAATTCTTCCCCGTTAAGCGGTTTTTCAAGATCTGCAGCCACTACCAATCCGACAACAGGGACCTTAACTGCGCCTCCAACTACCACTTTTGTGGGTAACTCATAAACTGTGCCATCATCAAGTTTAATTTTAGTAATAGTATAATCCTTAAGCACTGCTCCCACCCGTACTAGTTTACCTACCTTAAACATCGCGCCTAGATCGGTGGCAAATCCTTGCCCTGTATTTTCAATCGTCGTTTGCGAATCCATGGTCTCCGTGACAGTCTCAGTCGTGACCAATACGTATTTCGCATTCAATCCCAAGGCAAAAATACTAGTCATCTCCGTGGCTAAAGAAAGAGTTCCCCGCATAACACGATCTGTCGTCAACTGGATCTGGGTATCCCCTTTCTGTATTTGCCCTTTTAGATCCCCAAAACCATTCAGCGCAAAGTGCCGCATAGTTAAACCTGCTCCGTAGTTTAAATTTAGAGCTCCCTCAATATCCTGAAGATTCTTATTTTGTATTGCTTTGAGGTCATCTATTCTACCTTGAACTCCTAAGGTTGGTGATACTCCTAATTTTACTTGGGTAATTCCCGCAGGATTCCAATAGGCCGCAGAGCCATCATCGGCAATCGCCGTAAAAGCTCCTCCCATACTAACCGCTCTAGCCCCCACACCTAGAGAAGAGGCCGTACAAAGCTGAGCTATTGATACTAACAAGATTAAGGTTAAAAACAAACTAATTAAGCGTTTGATGGGAATTCCTCCTTTTTTCATATAATTTGGTAGGACTAATTCGTTGTTCCCCTATTCAACTATCACGTTACAATATCTAGCCTATTTAAGAAGCCTTCGATGCTTGTCGATCAACGTTAACTTTTATCTTTTTTTACTCGGGCCAAGTGGTAGTTAACGTTGACGACCAAGCAACACACTATATGTGGGGGTCATGACCTCAAATCAAGGTAACAACAGAATTAGCTTGGTAGAAGATGAGTTCGACAAAAATTAATTGATTCCTTTTTCCCGAGTTCTACTTAGAAAATACATCTC
>DHOO01000131.1 GCA_002409975.1 Firmicutes bacterium UBA5388 | reverse complement strand
ATATAGTGTTTGACTGGTATTAGGTTATCAATATATTGTATTGGGATAATTAAATTAAAAGACAACGCAAAAAGCCCTATCCGAGGAATAAATATCTAGTAAATATTTTTAAAAAAAAGAAGGTAGTTTTATATTAAGCTAGAATTATTGTTTGGTGTAATTCTTTTCTTACTTCAGCCTGAAAGGATTGAAAGCCTTAGGCTGTAAAGTGCGGGGTAAAAAGTTTAAGGAGGTGTCAAGATGGCTTATAAAATCAATGATGATTGTATCAGTTGCGGGGCTTGTGCTGCTGAGTGTCCAGTTGAAGCGATTAGTGAGGGCGATGACAAATATGTGATTGATCCTGAAAAATGCATCGACTGTGGGGCCTGCGCCGATGTTTGTCCGGTAGATGCTCCTCAACCAGAATGATTTCGGAATAATCTATGATACAACGCACCCCGCCTAATCGGCGGGTTTTGATTTTTAAAGCCTTGGTGGCGCCACGAAATCTGGTTCATTGATGGCTTTTTCTTCAAGATATTCTACGATTAGACGCCGAACCACCTCTGAGATGCTGGAACGTTCATAAAAGGTTAAATGGCGAAGTTTCTCATAAGTATCTTCTTCGATGCGCACATGTAAGTTCTTCCTTTTAATTCCCATGTACTCCTCCCCAATTCTACCTTCTCTCATATTATATCCATTTATCGATATTTTATGGAGTAAAATACAATTAGGGACAAGTAAGTTCGCAGGTAAAATCGGCCTTAGTCTTCGGGAGCGCCTTTCTCGGAAAGAGTAAAATGGCCATCCAATTTTTCCAGAAAGTAACTTAGACTTTCTCCGGCAGGAATAAAGATTAACTCCATTTTAAAATCAGGGTTAAAGGCTGAAATCTCCGCCATTAAAACCCGACGATCGAAAGAATAGATTTTACTGGCTAGCTGGATTGCTTTTAGAACATTGTTGATGGAGGAGGGTGGAGTTAGCCACCACCTGGTGGGAAGTTCGGCATGAAACGAGCTCCAAAAAGTGTTGATTGAAATATTTGTGATCTCGCTAAGCAAGGATTCATCAATTTTACTAAGGAAAAACTTTTGGATGATACGCCTTTTTTTTATCTGCATATTTATTAGTTTCATGGCGGTTTCTTGAGAAAAACAAAGATATGATTCTCCCTTAAGATCGCCTGTCACTCGAGAATGAAATCCTAGTTCCGCTGTCGGGGTATGTTCCAGATTTTTTGTCAACCAAGAAAGAGGGAGGAAAAAGAAACCGGTTAATTCCATGTCAAGGGGTCTAGAAAAGAAAGAAGAAAGCCTGATACTAAGGGAATGAACTCCCGCTCGATAGAGTTTTTCCAGTTTATTTACTCTTTGCTCATTCGAGAGTAGCGAAGAGTAAAAGAAACCTTTTTTTATTTCAAGCGCCATCAGTAATCACTCCATTTTATACTCAGTTGCCATACAATTCTTCTTTCTGAAGCAATATCCTTTCCAGAAGATGGAATGAATGCACCGGTTATTCCCGCTTTTTTTCGATTGGTTATTTAACAGGTAAAAAAAGAAGGTTTAGCTTGGAAGATACTCATTAAACAACATTAAGGGGAGATTTTGGCGCGAAAGAGTAGGTAATTAGGGTAAAATAGAGAAATAAAAGAAGCTAATAGCGGGAAATAAACAAAAATTTAATGAATGAAGCGAAAAGAGAGAGTGAAGCAAAGAAAACAAACGCTGTTGTTCTTGGAAAGTGACTAATCTTAACGTTTTTTTTAGTTCTTCCACGGAATTACTAACAAGAACAACATATAAAAGGATAAAAATAACCGCCAGTATGGATAACTGGCGGGCTTGCGCTTAAAACTGCTCTTCACGTAAAAGACGACGGAGAACTTTACCTACAGAATTTCGGGGCAGAGCATCAATAATTTGAATTTTTGGCACCTTAAATCTAGAAAGATGTGCGATACAGTATTTCCTTAGCTCCTTTTCAGTAATCGCGTTTCCTTCTTTTAACACCACAAAGGCTTTTGGCACTTCGCCTCGTAAAGGATGGGGCATACCGGTAACAGCAACTTCTTTAATCGCCGGGTGAGTATAGAGAAAATCTTCAAGCTCGCGGGGGTAAATCTTTTCCCCACCCATGATGATCATATCTTTTAACCGATCAGCGACAAATATATATCCGTCCTCATCCATATGAACGAGGTCGCCGGTATGGAGCCAGCCATCAACGAGGACCAGTTCGGTTTCATCAGGTTTATTCCAATATTCTCGCATGACCTGGGGGCCCTTTACCAATAACTCGCCGATACGACCGGGTTCAGAGATTTCTTCCCCAGTATCAGGGTCGACGATTTTGACTTTGGTATCGGAGATTGGGATACCGATACTTCCGGGTTTAACCGTCCCGTAAATGGGATTAACAGTTACGATCGGAGAGGATTCGGATAATCCATAGCCTTCTACTAGTTTGCCTCCAGTCGCTTTTTCAAATCTCTCTTGAATAACTGGGGGGAGAGAGGATGAACCACTGACACAAGCTCTAATCGAACTAAGGTCATACTCTTGCGTTTCGCGCATGGCAATGGCCGCATACATAGCGGGAACACCCATAAATAAGTTGGGTTTATATTTAGTTATTGATTGCATGATCTCGTTAATATCGAACCGAGAATGAAGAATGATCGAAGAACCGCTAATAATCGGACCGTTCATACTAGTGGTTAACCCATAGATGTGGAAAAAGGGGATTACCCCCAAAAATCGACCATCGCCATCTTCGTAAACATTTTTAAACCACTGTCGAAATTGGAGGGTATTTGCGATTAGGTTAGCATGGGTAAGGACAGCTCCTTTAGACCGTCCGGTGGTTCCTCCTGTATATTGTAAATTGGCTACTGACTGATGGTTGATCTTAACTTGGGGATCAGTGCCGGGCGCCTCATGGATTAATTGTTCAAAGGATAAGTGCGGTGCTGGGCGCGGAAATTTACTTTTAGAAGAAAGGAGATCTTGAATTTCCGTAGAAATAATCATCAAATCCTCTACTTTTGCTTGCTCAAGGGGGGCAAGCAAGTCTGAACAGGTGATTATTACTTTCATCCCACTATCCTTAATGATAAAAGAAAGGTCATCCCCAGTTAAAAGAGGATTGATCGGGACGGCTATTCCGCCTGAACGTAGAATACCATAATAGCTAATGATAAATTGGGGACAATTTGGCAGATAGATGCCTACCGGATCGCCGATAGAAAGACCTAAACTAAGCAGAGCATTAGCCATCTGTGATGCTAGGTCATTAAATTCCCGGTAAGTCCATTGTTTATCCGCGAAAATAAAAGCGGTGTTGTTAGGATATTTTGCTGTTGTCTGATGTAAAGCTTCGGACAAAGTGATGGTAGGATACTCTAGACAAGCAGAGATCCCTGGTTCATAATGTTTCAGCCATTTTTCATTAAGGCCGTTATTCACAAATAAATCTCCTTTCCAGCCTGGGAAATAAAGGGACCTTATTTTGGCAAAATAAAACCGTTTATTTACCCAGATTTTAACCTTGTTATCTGTTTCATGGTTTGATGTCAATAGTGTTCGGCTAAAAAATGAAATTTCCTGCTATTTGGATCATAATATTCTAATGTAATTATACAAGTAAAAAAAGCCTTTGACTACGAACAGTATTATCCACACAAATAGTCCAATTCTGATCACTGCTAGCAAAAAAGAAGGGAGAAGGTAAATATGAAAATCATCTTAGCGCCAGATTCGTTTAAAGGAAGTCTAAGCGCTTTAGAAGTATGTCAGGCGATGGAGGTAGGTGTTCGTCGCGTCCTAAGGGAAGCCGAAATCCTCTCAGTGCCAATGGCTGATGGGGGTGAAGGCACTGTTAGATCATTAGTGGATGCTACTGGGGGGAAGGTAATTACCAGAACAGTAACAGGCCCGCTGGGTAAACCGGTTCAGACCTTTTTTGGGATAACCGGAGATGGGGAGACAGCGGTGATTGAGATGGCTGCTGCTTCTGGACTGCCTTTGGTTCCAGAAAACAAGAGAGACCCGAGAATTACGACTACCTTTGGGACAGGAGAATTGATCTTAGCGGCTGTGGAGGAAGGATGTAAAAAAATTATTATCGGGATTGGCGGGAGCGCTACAAATGACGGAGGAGCAGGAATGGCTCAAGCCCTTGGCTACCGGCTTTTAGATAAGAATGGTAAGGATTTACCCTTTGGGGGTGGCGTGCTAAAAGATTTAGCTCAGATCGATAGTTCGGGAAAGGACCCTCGATTAACAGACCTAACGGTAGTTGCGGCCTGTGATGTGACTAATCCTTTGACCGGACCTGACGGAGCGTCGGCGGTTTATGGTCCCCAGAAAGGGGCCACCCCTGAAATGGTGAGCCAATTGGATGCGGCCCTTTCGGTTTTTGCTCAAGTGGTGGAAGAAGAGTTGGGGCTGAAAGTAGCGGACTTGCCCGGTTCGGGCGCGGCTGGCGGGTTAGGAGCGGGCTTGGTGACTTTTCTTCAAGCCCAATTGCAACCAGGAGTGAAAATTATTAACGAAGCTGTTGGCCTTAAGGAGAAGATATTTGGGGCTGACCTGGTCATAACAGGCGAAGGGCGTATCGATGGCCAAACCATAAAAGGCAAGACTCCGATTGGGGTGGCAGCGGTTGCTAAAGAACTGGGAGTTCCCGTTCTGGGGGTGGCTGGTAGTCTTGGTTACCAGGCGGAGCTGGTTTATGGGCATGGGATAGATGGTATGATCGCGATTGTCGATCGTCCCATGACACTGCAAGAAGCGATTGCTTCTGCTTCCGAATTGGTATCTTTAGCTACAGAGCGGATTTTCCGGACTTTTATGGCAGGGCGAGGCTAATTGCGTTGTGTCGTGACCTCAAATTAAGGTAACACGCAAAAAGCCCAATTAGCTTAGGGCGAGGTAACAAAAGAAAATAATTTTATAGATGATGTTTAATTTCTCCCGGAAATGTAAATACTGATCACAAAGGATATTTCCGGGAGGGAGTAGAATGTTCCGTCGTTATCTGCTTAAAATGCTTTGTTCTTTTTTCTTTCTATTCTTATTTACGATGAAATTTGTTGATCTGACTTTTAGTCTTTCGATTGGTAATCATCCGTTGCTAATGGGATGGGAAGGGACAGGAATCCCTGTGACAGAAATGGAGATTGAAGGGTGGAAGAAAATCAATAAAGCTTATACAAGCTCTGCGGCGCTGGAGGAAATTGCCGTAAGTTTACAAAAACGTTTAAAACTAAGAACTACAGCTCCCCCTTTAACTGGGGAGGAACTCGATTTTAGCTATGTAAATATCGAAGGCTGTTTACCCAACAATAATCGAATTATCATCACTTTACAATCAATTAAGGGGGAAGCCAGTGAGGCTGAGACTTTTTGTGGGGTAATGGCTCTTTTTAACTCAGAACTAGACTTATCAGAAACGCTGATTCGTTTAAAACGAGCCTTTGAACCGGTGATTGGGGAGTTGCCTTTGGCGGTGACCTTAAGTGGCGTTTTGAAGGGAAGAATCAGTGAAGGTGAGGCCTATAGTATAATGAAGGCCATCTTCCGCCGGTTACAGGTCTCTGAGAGTGCGGGCAGCGTGGATTGGGAGTATGGAAGATGGTCAGCTTGGACGAACTTACTTGATGGGGCGATCATTCGTGAAGGAACCAGGATTAATCTGGAATTTGCTTATCAGTATGAGGAAGAAGAAGATGTTACCCATATCACACTGGCCACTCCGGCTCTTCCCGGCTTCTCTTGGTAATTTTCAGAAAAAGCCTGTCAGGAACATAAGAACCGTGTAGGATTAAAATCTTACGGTTCTTTTTTTTATAATGAGCTAGTCGTTCACGCTGCTACCGCCGGAAACTATTAACTATTATTTATTATAGGGCAGGATTTTAAGTAGAAGTAGAAAATATAACAATGAAGGCAATTATGCCAAATTAAAGGAGTAAAAAATGAGATTTGACTGGCGTTTAATGATTGCTACCCTCTTATTTGTTCTTTTATTAAGTCTGAGCGTGTTCTTTTTTTACTCTTTTAAAGAAGAACCCTATACGCCGTCTCCTTCTTCCTTTCGTTATAAATACCATTTTGTAATGATTGCGCGTGATACTGATAAAAATTTCTGGACAAAGGTCTTATATGGGGCAGAAACAGTTGGTAAAAGTGAAGGTGTGGCGCTTGAGTATTTTGATTCCCGTTCTGCTGATGCTAAAGAGTTTGAAAGATATTTGGAAATGATCATATTATCTAGGGTCGATGGGATTCTTTGCTCTGTTCCCGGAAGTTCATCTTTTCAGAGCTTAATTAATGAAGCCTATGAAAAAAAGATCCCGGTTGTAGCCTTGGATAAAGAAACGTTTAGTAACGAAAACCTTTCGTTTGTTGGCGTTAATTCTTTTGATTTAGGTTTTAAGAATGGGGTTGCGCTTACCAATGCAGTAAAAAAAGAGACGAAAGTGGCGGTTTTTATCAATTTAAGTTTAGCGGATCAAAGTTATGACCGCTATTTGCAAGGATTTAACCAAGCAATTAAAGATGTAAAAGAAGTTGAAGTGGAACTAATCATCAACTCTAAAGGCGAAAGTATTAGCGCTGAAGAGCAGACCCAGTTAATACTAAAAAACCACCCTGAAATACAGGCGATTGTCTGTTCCGACGTTAATGATACTTTAGGTGTTGCTAAAGTAGTAATTGACTTAAATCGGGTCTCAGAAATCACCATTATTGGTTCCGGTCTTACTCCCGAGATTGCGAATTACATCGAAAGAGGAGTAATCGAGGGTGTGCATGCGGTAGATCCCTTTGAGTTAGGGGCCCAAGGGATGTCCACCTTACTTCGTCTTAAGCAAAACCGTTCGTTAAAAGAAAGGTATGATATGCCCTTGTTTCTTATAAATAGGGATAATGTGAGACGTTTTTCTAATAATTATATGATTGTGCCATAATCAAAATACAAGGTGAGTGAATTAAATGATTACCTTATGTTGTGGCCAAATTCTAAATAACTGAATTGTGCAATTCCTTATAAGGTAGGAAGAGAAGATGAAAAATTGGGTTACCCAATCAATTCGTGTTAAATTAATTTGTATGTTTTTAATCCTTAGTTGTATCTTTGCGCTAGTTAATTTTTTTTCTTATTATAGTGAACGGACGCTACTTAATCGGATAAACACTCTCCTCACTAATAATATTAAGCTTAAAGAGTTTAGCGCGGATGTGGATAACCTGGTAAACGCTCTGGAGAAATATTTAGTATCCAGGAACTTTGATATGCTCAGGGAATATTTACATTATGGCCAGATGATCGAGGCTACCTACCTCCAACTTACTCCCGTTGAAGAGTCGATCGATGATTACCTTCTTCTCGAGAATATTAAGAATATGACAAGGTCTTTTCTTCATCAAGCCGATAAAGCGGTTCAAGCCAAGAGAGCTAGGAATAGTGAAGAATATCATCAAAATTTTATGGAAGTAGTGCGCTATAACACCAATATTAAATGGGCAATTGATCGTTTAATTATCAAACAATTAGAGGAAAATAGCCGTCAATATTTACAGATCTCGAATCGCTTAATCTATCTTCAACGGCTGAGTTTGTATTTAATTGTTGCTGTTTTAATTATTAGTATTACAGTTGCGATCTGGACCAGTTTGCACTTGACTAACCCTTTACGCAAGCTGGCTGAGGCTGCAGAGGCAGTTTCGAATCGGGATTTCTCAATAGCGCCGTTGCCTGTTTCGACTAATGATGAGATCGCCGTGGTAACTGAGGCTTTTAATGATATGGTTGCCAGTATCACGCGGCTCTTTGAAGAAATAAAGAATCAATCAAATTTAGAGAACAGATTAAAGGAGCAGGAACTCCAAAATCTAACCATGAAAAACACTTTACGTGAAGCAGAGCTTCATTCATTGCAATCCCAGATTAACCCGCACTTTTTGTTTAATACCCTTAACGCTGGTGTCCAATTGGCCATTATGGAAGATGCAGAGAAAACTGGCGAGTTTATGGATAAAGTCGCTAGTCTACTCCGTTATAACTTGCGCCGTATTGAAAAACCTGTGACTTTACAGGAAGAGGCGAAGAATGTGGAGACATACTTTTTTATCCTGCGGACACGGTATGGAGCTGAACGTTTTTCTTTCTCCGTACAGATTGAAGCAGAGGCGGCCTTTTGTCAAATCCCACTGTTAACCTTACAACCGATTGTCGAAAATGCTTTGATTCATGGTATTGAAAATCTAGAGACTAAGGGTGAAATAATCGTGAACGCTTATCGCCGGGAAAACCGGTTATTAATAGAAGTATCCGATAATGGGCGGGGGATGGATGAAACCACTTTAACTCGTTTGCGGACCAATGAGAAACTACCCGGTCATACCACCGGCCTTGGCCTTGCTAATGTTAGAGAACGTTCTCGACTTTTTCTAGGAGAAAGTTGTCTGATTAAAATTCAGAGCGCTCAAGGAAAGGGAACAAAGGTCACCTTAGACTTGCCCGCCGTTAAAGAAGGAGGGGTAGGAATTGAGGATATTAGTTGCTGATGATGAGCAGATCATGTTAGATTCGATCTGTCGCATCTTAGGAGAGAGAGCAGATATTAAGATTCAAACTGCTCGGAGTGGGAGAGAAGCAATTGATATCGCTTACAGTTTTCATCCGGATGTGGTCTTGATTGATATAAAGATGCCGGGGATCAATGGGCTTGAGGCTTTAACCGAATTACGTCGTATTAAGCCAAACTTAATTACTATTGTCATCTCTGCCTATGATAATTTTCACTATGCGCAAGAATCAATTAGATTAGGGGTTTTTGAATATCTACTAAAACCGATCAGCAAAACCAGGTTGCTGGAGACTATTGGAAAAGTAAAAATTCAATTAGAATTAGAAGAACAACGGAGGCATGATCATCTGGAACTAAGAGAGAAGTATAAGAAGCTTCTCCCTTATATCGAACACGATTTTCTTCGAGCTCTAATTTTGGGGATCGAAGCTCCTATGTTCGGAGAATACCAAGAATTATTGGGTATTTCCTTTCAGGCTGGGTTTTTCATGGCCATATCATATCTGGATCTGAATGAGGTTTATAAAGAAAACAAAATAGAACTTAAATATTATTTTCGACAGAAATTAACTGAGGTGGTCGAAGATCTTTGTAACCTCTTCCCCTGTTTTATTAGTCCGGAAAAAAGTAATCCGATTGTGATTTTTATTCCCTTAAGGGGTCTTCATGATCAAGATAAAATGGAACAAAGCGCACAGTGGTACGGAGAAAAAGTCCTCCATTATTTGAGGGAAAAAAGTAAAGAAGATAGTTTTCGCATAGGAATTGGCGGTGTTTACTGCTCTCCCTCACATTTTAAATTTTCATACCATGAAGCGATACAAGCTTTGAATCACGCCATTCACGAACCACTCAAAATCTACTCACAACTAAAAAAATCCCCTGATGATCTGTGGGAAAAAGAGCTTAGTCATTGCTGTCAGGAGATCTTGGATAGTCTCCGTTTTGGTCATATTAATAGAGTTCAAGCTCTGGTGGCCAGACTTCTCCCTGTGGATTCGGTATTGAATGACAAACAAGATGACCAATTTCGTTTTTATCTTTTAAGCTTACTGATTAACGCTTGTCAGCTAAGCAATGAATACCTTGGTAACGAAGAGGAAAGATATAATAGTTTTAAACGAATTTTCTCTCTTTTTACGGAAGCAACCTCTCTTCCTGCCGTTGCTTCGCAGGCCGGCGAGTTAATTCTTTATTTAGCTCACCGAATTAAAGAAAACCGAGATGGACAGATTAAAGCAGTAGTCCAAAAAGCAAAAAAAATTATTGACCTAGAGTTTGCCAGCCAATTGTCACTAGAAGGCCTAGCTCTGTCAGTAAATGTCAGTCCTTTTTATCTAAGCCGTGTCTTTCGTGAGGAGATAGGAGTTGGTTTTGCCGAATATCTTACGAAGATTCGCCTGGAAAAAGCTTTAGAATTACTTTCCCAAGGTGTCTCGATAAAAGAATGTTCTTTCTCAGTAGGGTACAATGATCCTAATTATTTTAGCCGGCTTTTTAAGAAATATTATCATCTCACTCCTACCCAATACCGAGATAAGGATGCTGGGGTGAAAGGTGGTTTTCTTGATGAAAAATAAGGTCAAAAAAAGCGCTACCTTACTGCTCTCACTGCTCTTTGTTTTTGTTTTTAACGGCTGTGAGTTGTTTAAGAAAAATAATTCAACAGGGCAAAAGATTTACAAAATAGGTTTTGCGATGGCCACTTTAAAGGAAGAACGTTGGCGACGCGACCGTGACTATATTTCTGAACGAATGAAAGAACTTCATGCAGAAGTATTAATCCAAAACGCCAATAACGATCATGAACAGCAAATGCGCCAGGTGGAGTACCTCTTAAGTCAAAAAATTGATGTTCTGATCCTCGTGCCGCACGATCTAGAGGCGGCGGCTTATGCCGTCCAGATGGCGAAAAGGGCAGGCGTAAAAGTGATCTCCTATGATCGTCTTATTCGTAATGCTAATTTAGATTTATACATCTCTTTTGATAATATCAAGGTGGGTGAATATATGACCGAATATTTGGTCGATCGCTCGCCACAAGGCCGATATGTAATTATTAATGGCGCTCCTACCGACAATAATTGTTATATGTTCAATCAAGGTTATAAAAATGTACTAGATAATTACATCTTAAATCGTCAGATCGAGATTGTGTTCGAAGGTTGGGCTGAGGATTGGCGACCAGAACAAGCTTATCAGTATATCCAAACCTTGCTGGCTCAAGGGAAAAAATTTGATGCTGTGATCGCAGCGAATGACGCTTTGGCTAGCGCGGTGATAGAAGCCCTCTCCGAGTGGCGTTTAGCTGGAACGGTTCTAGTAGCAGGACATGATGCGGATCTCTCTGGTTGCCAGCGGATTGTAGAAAGAACTCAGCTCTTAACGGTTTACAAACCAATCCGCCAATTAGCTTACCGCGCGGCAGATTTAGCTTTAACCTTGGCCGAAGGAAAAGAAGTCAAGACTAATTATGAGCCGATTTTTAATGGAAAACATTTTATCCCCTCTGAAATAATTAACCCCATTCCCATTGACAAGGATAATATGGATATTATCATTAAAGATCAGTTTCACCGGATGGAAGATATTTATTTGAATATTCCTAAAGATAAATGGCCCAAAGAGAATGGAAGGAATGGTGACAAATAAAAAAGATTTGAGGAAATTCCATTACTACCTTAGCATTTATTAACCCTCAAAAAAATCCAGATCAGCAACCTTGATAGTAAGGTTGCTTTTTTGTAACAATATTTTATTCCAAGACAACAAGCTAGTCTAGGTACAGTTGAAACAATTATTGTTACAATCTATTTAACGATACATTGCCGGTAAAGAAAGAGATGTACAAAAACCTACCTAGAAAATACATCTCGCAGCTCGTAACTCGTCACTCGTCGCTCGCATGAATGATAGCCTTTGCGACTGTAGATCCCAAA
>DHOO01000038.1 GCA_002409975.1 Firmicutes bacterium UBA5388 | reverse complement strand
TCCGCTCCAGTAAAACTTTCATTTAAAAATCCCGGGGGCGCAGTGACAGGAAAGGTGTTGCCTACCGGTAATAAAACCGATGTTTTGGCTCTCCCAGGTTTTGGAGAGATAACCGTCTCCATTGTTGATGTGACTAATCCTTTGGTTTTTGTAAGAGCAGAGGAAATTGGACTGGAAGGTTGCGAACTTCCGGACGAACTTGATAGCTCAGAGAAAACCTTGGCACTGTTAGAAACCATAAGGGGAGTAGCGGCCCAAAAAATTGGCTTGGTTGAGGATTGGAAGGAAGCGGCGTTTAAATCGCCCGCCGTTCCTAAAATGACAATTGTGAAACGCGCCCAGGATTACGCCGCGGTCAACGGGGAAGTAATTGGCAGGCGGGACATTGATCTGGTAGGGAGAATGATGTCCATGCAGAAGACGCATAAAACTTATGCGCTAACGGGCGCCTTATGTACTGCGGCGGCGGCGGCTATTCCGGGGACAATTGTTAACGCGGTGTTGAAAAAGTCATTTAACCCTGAAAATTTACGCATCGGACATCCCGGAGGGCTGATGCCAGTGGGGGTGGAAACCTCCATCGATGCGCAGGGTGAAGTGGATATATTATGGGCATGGGGCTATCGAACAGCTAGGTTGCTCATGAAAGGGATCGCATATTATCAATAAAACTATTTTAGGAGGAAAAAAATGCAACGCAAGAAAATTATGGTAATGATGCTAGTGGCTTTGTTAGTCGTCACTATGGGTACAGGCGTTTCGGCGAAAAAGAAAGTAAATTATCCGAGACGACCGATTGAAATGGTTATTCCTTTTGGGGCCGGCGGAGCCAGTGATATTTTTGCCAGACAGTATGCGCAAATTGTGGAGAAATATATTGGACAGCCGATTAACTGTATCAACAAGGGCGGCGCCGGCACCATTGAAGGGATGACCTATGCGTTTAGCGCTCCGGCTGACGGTTATACTATTTTGGAAATCACCCCTTCACTACTGATTGTTGAAGCGCTGAATAAGAGTTCGATTAAATTCAGGAAAGAATTTGAACCGATTATTAAAGTCCAGGCTGATGTGATGGCCTTTGGTGTCGTCGCTAACAGCAAGTTTAAAACAATTGATGAACTTTTAGCCTATGCCAAGGCTAATCCGAAAAAACTTAAAATCGGCGGCCTTTCTCCCGGTGGTTTGGATGATTATATTGCCAATGGTTTTGCTAAGAAAGCCGGTATTGAGTGGACATACGTCCCGTATAAATCCGGTTCGGAAGTGAAGGCGGCTGTGCTCGGCGGCGAGCTGGACGTATATCAGGATAAGCTCCTTTCCTTTATGCCTTTAGTCGTTTCAGGCGATATCCGCCCCTTAGTAGTTCTTAACGAAAAAAGAATTGACTCCGTGCCGGAATTAAAAAATGTGCCGTGTTCGGTGGAGAAAGGTATTGATTTTACCCAGGGCTCATGGCGCGCGTTTGTGGTTAAAAAGGGAGTGCCAAACGATGTGAAGCAGATTATTATCGATGCTTTCCAAAAGGCGTATGAGGATCCGGCCTACAAAGAAATGGAAATAAAGGCAATGACCAACGTCAAACCGGGATATGCCGATGCGGCAGAGTTTAGAAGACTATGGGATGTTGAGTATAATGGGTTTGTTGAAATCTTTAAACAACTGGGGTTAATTAAATAATACTACTTGGAACCGGGGGTATCAGCGGTTGGTACCCCCGATTTTTAAGGGGGGATAAGGGTATGGAACTGGTTTTTAATTTAATGATGGGTATCTTTATCGGGTTTTATCTTGTCTTATCCTTTTTATTGGATAAAAGGACGATCACCGGAGATGTTTTTGGGGCGAGGGGCTTTCCAATCGTGCTGGGGATTATCGCCTTGACCATTTTGGCGTTTATTACGGCCAAGACGGTGAAGAATAAAACAAAAGTCTACCTCCCGCTCTTTGATTTAAAGTCGCAGGCGGGGAAGACTTTGGTACTAAATATCATAATTCTAGCGGCCTATCTGTATTTGACAAATGTCATCGGTTTCGTTCTATCTACGCTCTTGTTTCTTTTTGGAAGCGCAAGAGCGATGAGATATAAAAAGATGCCCGCGTTATTAATTTACTCCGTGGTCTTAACCGTTATTCTGGTAGTTTCCTTCGGTAAAGTTTTCCTTGTCCCATTGCCAAGAGGAATCGGGATATTCAGGGAATTAAGTTATTTTATCTATTGATGCTCAGGGGGTGTGTACAAATGGAGATTTTAATCCAATCGCTTATTTATGTATTAAGTCCAATGAATCTACTCTTGGTTGTTCTTGGGACCGTCTTCGGAATGGTGTGCGGGGCGCTTCCCGGGCTAAGTTCATCCATGGCCATCATCCTGGCGTTACCATTTACTTATACCATGGAGCCGGTGCCGGCCATTGTCATGCTGGTAGCCGTCTATGTCGGCGGGGCCTGTGGAGGTTCTATTTCAGCGATTCTGCTTAAGACACCGGGGACTCCGGAAGCGGTCGCCACTACTTTTGATGGCTATCCCATGGCCATGAAGGGGCAGGCGGGACTGGCCTTGGGATTAGCGGTGACGGCCTCTTCCTTTGGGACGATCTTTTCGGCTTTTGCTATGCTGGTCTGTGCTCCTTTGTTGGCTACCTTGGCTTTGAAATTTCAGAGCGCGGAGTATTTTGCCCTGGCTTTACTGGGGCTTAGTTGTATTACCAGTATTGGTTCGAAAAACCAGATGAAAGCGGTGCTCTCAGCGGTGCTGGGTCTAATGTTTGCCACCATTGGCATCGACTCTATAAATGGGATTGAACGTTTTGCCTTCGGACAGCCTTTTTTGATGAACGGCATAAACTATATCCCCGTTATGATCGGGACCTTTGCGATTGCGGAGGTCTACAAAAACATTGAGGAGTTAGGTCAGCGGGACAACAGCACGATTACTGAGACCAAAGTATCGCTGGTGTTGATGAAGATGCGGGATATGGTAAAAATGTGGAAGACTTTTATCAAATCCTCAATTATTGGGACGATTATCGGCATTATTCCTGCGGCGGGGGGGTCCATTGCGGCGCTTATTAGCTATGGAGAAGCTGCCAAGTCCAGTAAGACTCCCGAAAAATTTGGCACGGGTTGTCCGGAAGGAATTATTGCCCCTGAGAGCGCGAATAATGCGGCCGTCGGAGGGAGTATGGTGCCGACTATGATTTTGGGGATACCGGGAAGTCCCACCTCGGCAGTTATTATGGCCGCTTTCATGATCCTGGGCCTCAGACCCGGGCCGCTGCTCCTTAGAGAACAACCAATCTTACTGAACTCGATCTTTTTTGGCCTGATTTTTGCGGCGTTACTCTTGTTTGTGGTCGGACGGTTTATTACCAGAGAGTTTGCGCGGATCTTAAAGCTGCCATACCCGATGCTCGGCACTTTGATCATTGCTCTTGGCGTGGTGGGGGCGTACTCTCTAAAAAACAGTTATTATGATGTCATCATGATGTTTATCTTCAGCTTTATCGGGTATTTCTTCGATAAGTTTAAATATTCCAACTCAGCCTTTATTCTTGGCCTGATCCTGGGGGAAATCGCCGAAAACTCTCTAAGAAAACAGATCATAATTGGTAACGGGAGTTGGATGGGGTTTGTTTCTCGGCCTATTTCCCTTGTAATCCTGGTGATGGC
>DHOO01000003.1 GCA_002409975.1 Firmicutes bacterium UBA5388 | reverse complement strand
CTCACTCCCTGGGTCCATTATAATCTATCCGGGTCAAAGATTAAGATTGCCGGATTAAGTTTGTTTGATAACCATTACAGTTACCCATATTATATTCACCACGCAAAGATTCATTTTGTGTCTTTTGCTAAGAAAAAATCGTGATTTTCAACGTCCTATAATACATATTATGTAAACTAAAGAAGAATTTGGGCTTTATAACTTTATCTTTTTGATTTTCTCTTTCTTTTTCGGTAACAATTGGTAAAAAGCCATTATTAATTTCTTTCCTTTTTTTCTTTAGAACTTTTTTTTATAGGCTTAGTTGGACTTCCATTTCCTTGTCTTGAATTAAACGCTCATATTTCCCAAGCCGAATGGCGGGTTTGGTTTTCCCGTGGTAATCACTGCCGCCCGTAATCAATAGCTTATGGGCTATTGATTGCTGATAAAAAAATGAAGCCGTTTCCCTTGGATGATAACTACTGCCTACTTCCACGCCATCCAACCCCAACCATACCATTTCTTCAAATAAGCTATAATTGTGAGACAGATTGATCCCCGGATGCGCCAAGACCGCTTGACCGCCGGTATCATGGATTGCTTTAATTGCCTCTTTTAAATCCGGATAACTAACTTTGACATAACAAGGTTTTCCCTGGGCGCAAAAATCCCAGTAAAAATTAACAAACGGATTGTCACTTCTTACCCCGCCGGGACGATAAGGCTTAAGTAACTCATGATCTGAATATTCTTCTTTGCTTAAAAGAACTTCGGCAAACTTCTCGCCCGTCCAGATCTTTGAGCGAGATCCACCGCTGTCCAGCGATTCTAATTCTTCTTCAGTAACATGAAACCCTAATTGGTTAATGAGCAATAAACGCTTTTGCGAAGCTTCTTGATTTTGACCCGTGACGTTTTCTTCGATTTGGGTAAAAGCGCAATCAAAAAAATCAATTCCGTACCCTAGAACGTGCAGATCAAC
The DNA here is from genome assembly GCA_002409975.1 of Firmicutes bacterium UBA5388. GTDB lineage: Bacteria > Bacillota > UBA4882 > UBA10575 > UBA10575 > UBA5388. The sequence goes on along the minus strand of DHOO01000003.1, from coordinate 10,670 downwards.
ACCTTGGTAAGTGCAATCCAGTTCAACTCCAGGGATGTATTTAATTCCCGCTTTCTCCGACACTCTTTGTGCTTCTAGGTTCGCCTTTACACAATTATGGTCTGTGATAGCCATCATTCGAAGGCCGATCTGTCTACACTGTTCCACCAATTGTAAGGGCGTAAATTCCCCGTCATCGCTATACAAAGAATGGATATGTAAATCAATATAATTGTTAGTCATTACTCCCCTCTTTCCTTCATAGCCGATTCGCATCACTGGTTTTTTAGTTCGAAAGAAATCATCTTTGCAAAGCTTAAAGTAAATAATAGCTCCTTTGGCAGATGAGTTGTGAGATCATGGCTGTAATATCAGTATGATCAATTAGGACAGGGGCTATCTTATTGCCGTTCTGTTTTAATAGTTAGCACAATGCTGGATTATTCAGCGTAAAATAGGAAAGAGGTTATATTGATAACCTCTTTCCTATTTCCTATTTTACTATACCTGTGATCTATACTCCATTCTTAAATCGTATCCTTGGTCAGCACGGAAACTCCTGTATCAATGTATTTGGCGCCGGGATTTTTACCTTCCAAGACGGCAACGGCGGCCTTAATTCCTTTGTAACCCATGACATCAGGATTTTGAGCCATCGTAGCTAAAAGATATCCTTCTTTAATCAATTGCAGAATGGTGTTGGATTTATCAAAACCGACTCCGATTACCCTCCCGCCTGCTTCTTTGATCGCGTTACCGGTTCCAACGGTGGAACCTTCGTTTGCCCCAAAGATTCCGACCACGCCTTGAGTAATATAATTGGCGGCAATATCTTTGGATTTTGCGGCATCCCCTTCACCGTATTGAGTCTCAAGAATTTCAAACTTTGTTCCTTTAAAGGCTGCTCTAAATCCTTTTTCTCTGGCGACCACTGATGCTGTTGCGGCGTTTACATTGACGATCCCAATCTTACCGGAGGTAATTCCCTTTGCGGCCAATGCCTTCTTCATTTCTTGCCCGGCCGTGGTTCCCGCTGCTTCATTATCGGTTGCTAAAGTCTGTTCTCCCGGATAATCAGCGGCGGAATCGACATAGATGATTTTAACCCCTGCCGCAGTCGCCTCTCTTAATGCTGAAGTGACGGCGGTCGGGCCGTTGGCGGCCAGTAAAATAGCATCCGCTCCGCCGGCTACCGCATTATTGATGCATTCAATCTGCTTGGCGTCGTCCTTTACATCCGGGGCAAGCCACCGATAGTCTACATTGCCGAGTTCTTTTACCGCTTTTTTAGCTCCGGCGTCAACAGTCACCCAGTGCTGATCCATCTGGTCCATGGTAATCAGATAAATCTTGTGCTTTGCGGCTCCACTCGCATACCCTATGAGGGCAAACAGAAGAACGACACATAGTAATGTCCCCAATAATTTTCTCTTCATTTCCATATCCTCCTTTTTTATTTATAAAGCATAAGTTTTAAATCTTATGCTTTAATACAGGAAAATAGCTCCTTTCCGCGCCGGCTTTAGCTTTCCCCACTTTCTTATTAAGCCTTACTACTATGTCGAGAAGGACGGTAATAATGACAATAACCCCAATGACAATATTTCTGATTGCGACCGGAGCGCCGGCAAATTGGAGTCCATTCTGCAAAACCCCCCAGATGGAAGCGCCAATCACGGTACCAAGAAGGATTCCTTGACCGCCGAGAGTACTGACCCCTCCAATGACGGATGCTGCTACAGCATAGAGTTCATAAGAATTACCTGCATCCATGGTCCCCATTCCACTGGTGGCCGTGATAATCAATCCTACGGTGGTAGAACAAAAGGCACTAACCAAGTAAGCTTTGGTAATCGTACTGGAGATGTTTACCCCTGAAAGGTGAGCAGCGTGAATATTGCTCCCGACTGCGTAGAGATGCCGACCTGTTCGCGTCCTGCTCAGTAAAAAGTTGAAGACCAACCAGATAAACATCGTGATCCAAATGGTATTAAACAGTCCTAATGTTTTCCCATAGTAAAAGAATTGCATGAATCCTTCCGCTGCTTCGCCAATCGAATCGGTATTGTAATTATTATTGACAATTTGGGCAATTCCTCGGGCAATGGTCATAGTGCCCAAAGTTGCAATAAAGGCGGGAAGCTTTGCCTTAGAGATCAGTTTGCCATTCAATAAACCCATGATACTTGAAGCCAGATAGGTGATAATCACGGCAACCCAGGGATTAATTCCCTTGGTCATCAGGGTTGCTGAAATCATGCAGCTCATCCCAACCACCGACCCAATGGATAAATCAATATTACCGGTAATCAAGACAAAGGATTGACCAATCCCGGTTAAGAGCGTCGGTGCAATCTGTCGTAAAAGATTAGAGATATTTCGCGCCGAAAGAAAGATCGGATTTAATAATCCAAAAACAATAATCAATCCCACAAGGCCAATGGTGACGGTAATAACCTGCCCCATACCCCTTTTCGCCAAGAGTCGCTTAAGCTTGTTCCGTTTCTTCTCATTTTCCATATCGCATGATCTCCCCCACTTTTATTAAGCTTTCATTGCTTCTTCTTCGTAATCCATTCCCTTACCAAATTTGGTGGCATATTCCAGAATAAGATCCTGCGTCGCATCTTTCACATCTAACTCTTTGGTGATTTTGCCATCCGCCATCACCAGAATCCGATCACTGATGCCAAGAATCTCCGGTAGTTCGGAAGAAACGAATAAGACCCCGATTCCCTTCCTTTTTAAATCATTCATTATATTATAGATCTCAACCTTAGAAGCAACGTCGATGCCTCTGGTTGGTTCATCAAACATGACCACTTTTGAATTTCTGGCCAGCCATTTACTGACAATAACCTTCTGCTGGTTTCCTCCGGATAAACTATCGGCGGGGACTTCCGCATTGGCCAGTTTGATGTCAAAATTCTTAACCGCTGTTTCTGTAACCTTTTCTTCTTTTTTACGATTTACTAAGCCCAATTTTGACGCGATTATATCCAAATTAGGAAGGGCGATATTCTCTTTTACACTCAGCTTGGTACATAAGCCATTTTTTGCCCTGTCTTCCGGCACCAGGACAAGACCAACTTTGATCGCATCCATGGGTCGACGGATCTGGACCTCCTCACCATCAATAAAGATTTGACCGGATTCCTTTGGATCCGCGCCGAAGATCGCCCGGGTGGTTTCTGTTCTTCCGGCTCCCATTAAGCCGGCAATTCCTAAAATCTCGCCCTTGTAAAGGGAAAAGCAGACATTCCTTACCATCCGCCCGGCATTTAAATTTCTTACTTCAAATATTTTTTCTCCGATCTTTTCCTCGACCCGCGGAAATTTTTCAGTGATCTCCCTTCCCACCATATAGGAGATGATTTCGCTCAGCGTTGTTTCTTGAAAATCCATGGAAGTAATATATTTTCCATCCCTGAGGATCATCACCCGATCCACTATGTATTGTAATTCTTCCAGCCGGTGTGAGATGTAAACGATGCCACAACCTTGTTCTTTTAATCTTTTGATGATGGTAAACAAATTATCGATTTCTTTGGAAGTTAAGGCGGAAGTGGGCTCATCCATAATCAAAATTTTAGCCTGGGTTGACAACGCTTTGGCGATTTCTACCAATTGTTTTTTCGACACGGGTAAGTTTCCCACCATGGTCTCAGGATCGATATCAATTTGGAATCTTTTTAGAATTTTGTAGGCTTCCTCATTCATTTTTTTGTCGGAGAGGACCCCCTTTGTAATTAGCTCCCTACCTAGAAAAATGTTTTGGGCCACCGTTAGATGATCACACAAATTTAATTCCTGATTGATAATGGCAATCCCGGATTTTTGGGCGGTGATAGGGGTTAAATGGTCCACCTTTTTCCCGAAGATTTTCATGGAGCCTACATCCTTGGTATATACTCCGGATAAGATCTTCATCAAGGTAGACTTTCCGGCTCCATTTTCGCCCAGCAACCCGAGAACCTCCCCTGCTTTTAATGTAAATGAAACCTGATCAAGAGCCTTTACTCCGGGAAAGCTTTTACTGATGTTCTTTAATTCAACAATGTAATTACCCATAAAAAGTCCCCCTAATTCAAATTGCTTAGTGTAGCTCGTTACCTTCATCTTAGCATAATTTACCTTTTCAGATGGTAGAGCTTCCTTGGAATTAGGGGGACTTTTATTAGAAGTTTCATAATACAATCCAATTATTCCTGGTACCCCGGAACAAACGAGGGTAAGTCTTTAAATTGATGGGAGGACGGCGCCAGCTTTCCATCTTCCATGATCAACAGTCGATCGGTAACCTTTAACGTATCGGATATACTTACGGCTAGAATGACTACGGCAATCTCTTTTTCCTTCAACATTTTGATCAATTCGATGATTCTCCCCCGCAAGTACATATCCGCTTGGGAGAATGGTTGCATAATAAAAACCACCTTGGGTTTATAAAGCAGTAACCGAAAATAGACCAAATTATAGAGGGATTTCATCTCAAGTCTCCAAAGGTCCGTCGCCTCGATCTCAGCTCCCGCCAATGCTCTGTATTCTTCCTTGATACTCCTTAAAACCTTTTTCCCAATGATACTCCGCTTGAGTTTGCGATCAATCAGAAAAGTTAAATTTTCCAAGTAGGAAATATCATAAAACAAGGTTTTTGGCACAGGATTTTCCGGGATATAGGCCACTCCGTTCAGTAATAAATTTCTTTCCTTCGCCCATGGAATTTCTTTTCCACCCACTAATATTTTTCCCGATACCGGTGGTAAAAACCCATTAATGATTTCGGCGATATCCTGAATGCCCCGATTATTCATATCAAGAATGGTAAGACACTCCCCTTTTTTTACCAAAAAGTTGATTTTCTTCAAGTTTTCCGCACAAAGGTTCTGATACTTCAGGATCCCCGCTTGGTTATTTTGTTCATCGGCCACCGAATGATGGGTAAAAGAAAGAATATAGGGTCGTAAGCTTGCTTCGGAATAATCTTTTTCTTGGATAATCTTAATGATTCTGCCTTTTTCCAACAGGGCTACCCGATGGCAGATCTTAAAGGCCTCTTCATGATGATTGACCATATAAAGGAAGGAGATTCTCTGTTTGGTATAATAAAGCAAAAGCTTTTGAAAAAAGGATAATTCTTCGATACTTAGAAAGTTGGAGAGTTCATTGAGGATAATTAATTGCGCCCCATTGGCCACCGCTCTGATTAGCTCAATGATGGCTTTTTCAATAAGCGATAGTTCGGAAACATACTGTTCGGTATCAATCTCAATCCCTAGCTGTTTTAGCAATTCATCGGTTTTTTTTTGCAACCTTTTATCACGGATAATATAATCATGGAAGGTATGATTTAAGACACAGATATTATCCATCACTCTTAAATCCTGGATCAGATTGGTCTCCTTATCGATTAAATAAACCCTGTTTTTGGTCATACTGCTGTGCTCATAGTAGTTAACAAGCTGATCGTCAAAATAGATTCGCCCAAAATGAATCGACACATTTTGTAATATTAACTCAATCAACTGGCTTTTTCCATGATTGTCAAGGGGGATTAAACCCATAATTTCCCCTTTAAAAATATTGAAATTAATATTATCCAGATAGGTAATCCCATCTAATATTCTGGTCACATTGGCAATTCTTAAGATTTCTTCCTTCATCTTTTCTCCTCAAGAATTAAAGGTAAAGTAATTTCCACATCCGTTCCCGCCCCGGCCTTGCTGTATAAATAAATACCATATTCATCGCCAAAGAGGAGTTTGATGCGGTTATTGACATTAAGTAAGGCAATGCCTCCTGTCTTTTTATCTTTTTTGATATAGGTAAGGGATGCCCCCTTAAGTTTATCATTGAGCAGATGCACGTGTTCCTCTTCCATCCCGACGCCGTTATCGGAGATGGTGATCAGGAGTCTTCTGGGCGTGGCCAGGACTTTTAAGGTAACTATGCCCTCTCCCATTTTTGGCTCAATCCCGTGAAAAACAGCATTTTCCACAATGGGCTGTAGCGTCAGCTTGGGAATTTTCGCTTGAAAGACCTCCCGATCCTGATCCTCAGGGCATTCGATTTTAAAGTTTATTTTCTCGCCAAACCGAAACCGCTGGATTGTGCAATAATTTTCGACATTGGAAATCTCCTCTTCTAAGGTGGCAAGTTTGTCCATATCAGAAATGGTATAGCGGAAAAAGGTCTCCAAGGCTTCAGTCATATTGGCGATGCTCTCAACGCCTTCAATTATCGCTTCACTTCTGATCCCTTCCAGGGTGTTATAGAGAAAGTGGGGATTGATCTGATTCTGCAGCGCTAAATATTCCGCATGTTTTTTGGAGCCTTCAATTAATTCCTTAGTATCAATAATCTCCTTAAACTTTTGCATGGCGAGGAAGGATTCGTGATTAAAATGAACCCTTAAATCAAATACCCCTTTAAAAATATAGCCATCGGCAAAAAGCCTTAGAACCTTATTGCTCTCCTTGTAGGGTATATAGATCCAGCGATAGGATAAATAAAAAACAATTGTGATCAGGAAGGTAAAAAGTAATAAAAACAGAGAGATTCCCTGGTTTAGCGCAAGAGAAATAACGTAAAAAAACAAGGCCATAAGCAAGATGACCATGAGCATGAAAAGCAGGAAGATTCGATCCATCAAATAAAAGCTCTTTTTCAGGTTCATCATCTTCTCCTCTGTTAAGGAATCGTATAATTCATTTATTTAAGATTTAACCGCGATATATTGATATTCCTACGAGAAATTCCCGAAAGGCAATTCCCTCACGCAAATATTTTCCGGAATTCATTGGGTTTTAAACCTGTGTGTCTAATAAATAATTTCGTGAAATATTTCACATCATTATACCCAACCATCAGGCAGACATCCTGTATTCTTAAGCCCGGCTCTTTTAAGAGTTCCTTCGCCTTTTCTATTCTAATCTTGGAGAGATATTCAACAAAGGAGACGCCTGTTTCTTTCTTAAAAAGGCTGCTGAAATAGGATGAATTAAATCCCAAATAGGAACCCAAATCCTCCAAAGTAATATTTTTCATGTAATTCTCTTCGATATAGATTTTAGCCTGCCTTATTTGCCCGAGATTCTTTTGGGTTTTATCCTCCGCTAGTTTAGACAAGGATAGGGTGATGTGCTTGACCAGCTCTTGAAATAAAAGTTCCATGGAATAAGAATTGTCGATGGTTTTCTCTAGTTGCGTTTGTTCCTCAAAAGCATCGTGGATCTTGATCTTATTATTTCTCATGGTGAGATAGTAAGTATTCCCAATTTCCCGGACCAACCTTTTTAATTCGGAACCACAGATGCTTTCATGGCGAAGCTCTTCCTTAAAGGTGTTGATTATCTTTTTTATCTCTTCGGTATCGACTAATTCCACTGCTTTTATGAATTTCTTGGTAAGTTCGTAAAAACGATCTTCATTGTAAATCCCTCCGGACTTAGTTTTGGAAAATGTGATGATTTGTCCTGTCCCCTTTAAGATCCGGTCATCGATTGCTCTTTTTGCCGATTCAATGGAGGCTGTGATCTTTTTTAAATCCTCTACCTCTTCGCCATACCCAATGGTGATCATTAACCCAAAGGTAGTTAAACGGTCTTTGGACTCATTTAAAATCTTGGTAAAAACAGATTCGATCTTTTCTTTTTCATCCGGTCCATAATTTATTAAAACATACAAATTACTATTAGTATGTATTATCTCCGCATCATAAGTCAGTTCCGGCAAGGAAGTTTGCATCGTTCCCGCCATCTTGGCGATGATCTCGTCACTGTTTTGGTTTGCCTTACTACTGCCGTCAATTTTTATGGAAACTACGCGAAAAATACCTTCCCGGAAATGAAAATAATGATTTTGATTGATCTCTTCACAGGAACATTCTTTGAAACCGTCCGCTTTAAATAAGATGAGATTTTTTACAAAAGACGCTCTGATTTTCCTGATGTCTTTTTTAATGGTTTGATATTCCTTTTCTAAACTACTTTGCCTGTTTTTTATTTTTAGAGAATCGTTTACCCGACGCAGAGCCTTTAACAAGCTGTTTTTATTGATGGGTTTGCAAAGATAGTCCTTAACCCCATACTCCATAGCCTTTTGGGCATAAGCAAATTCCTCATATCCACTGATAATGATAAACTCTAATTTTTCGTTTATATTTTTTGCTTTTTCAATCATCTCCAACCCATCATAACCGGGCATTCGAATGTCCGTAATGACAATATCCGGATTCTCTCTTTCAACCAGGCTCAAAGCATCAATTCCATTATCGGCAACGCCCACGATCTGCATGCCAAGCTCATCCCAATTGATCAGGTTTATAATAAGCTTGCAGATTCTTGTTTCATCATCCGCTATGATTACTCTAATCATAAGCTTCACTCCAATGCAAAAGGTTTGGGAACCCCGCTTGCCTATTAACTATCATGTTACAAATTATATGTTCTCATATCTATTTCTGACTAACTCCCGGCTATACTTATTATATTTAACCCAATTAATCACTTTGCTCTTTTTTTGCCGCCTTTTGTGCTATCGACCTCTCGGTAAAGCGTCAAAGGGTTTCCCCTTTACTAATTTATTGTATTTTATCATATTATTCATTTTTTTTCTACATAGGTCAGTTAGCTTCCTTTTCAACTTATTTCCATTTCTTTTGTTTAGAATTTGTTTAGAAGTAAGCTGTAAAATACAAGGTATAAACAACTTTAAAAGGAGGTAATTAAATAATGTTCAGGAGAAAACATTTTCTCTTCGGCTTGCTGATGATCCTGATTCTTTCCGCCCTGGTACTATCCGGTTGCGGCAGTAAGAAAGGAGGCACGAAGGACAGTGGTGATAATAATGACCCGGTCCCCATCGAATTCAACACCGAAAGCTTTGAAGGCACGACTTGGGAAAGCAGCGGGACCGTTAGCTTCCCGCTGATCACAGTTAACATCAGCGAAATAATAGCGGACGCCAGTACTCCTGCATCGGCTTTTTACACAGGATCAGTCGATTGCGCATCTTTCCCTGGTCCAATAGATATTACCGAAGAGGATATCACTTTAATTGGAGGCAAATTAATTTGTCTACTGGGGGTTGAAGCAGGCGGAACCAAAGGGATTTCTTTTAGTGTTTACGCCACCAACGATGACGGAGATGCCATCGGAATCAATGGATTTATCCACGAAAATAACCTGAATACCGTGGAAGTGCACATATTAACGATTGACTATGCGGATGAGGAAAAGACGGACTTCTACTATGATGAAGAAGAATCATCTGAAACCATAGTCTTAACTAAACAGGTTCCGGTTTAAGTTAACGGGCCAAACACGAAGACAATCGTTTTTACGTGAAGAACAATAGCGGAAAAAATTAACCGAGAAAGGCTATGTTAATTTTAACATAGCCTTTCTTAAAGAGTATTAATTTAATCCCAGATAAGCGCCGATCTCCTCCGAGGCTTTCCGGGCGGTGGCGAGGGAATCACCTTGCTCCTCCCGGTAATCCTTGATGATGTTCTCGGTGCCGGAGGCCCGTTTTAGGACCCAAACCCCGCCGGATAAAACCACTTTTACCCCGTCACCGATTACCATTTGTTCAATCGTCCGCCCGGCAATCTTTTTTCCGGCCAAGAGGGCTTTGACCTGACCCGGATCGGTTGCCAGCTGGGTAAGCCGGGCTTTTTGCTCCGGGCGGGCCGGTCGGTCTTCCCGTTCGTACTGATAAAGACCGTATTTCTGCTCCAGTTCCCGGTATAAGGTACCGATCTCTTTGCCGGTAGCGGCCATGATCTCCATCATCAACAGGACGGCGGCGATCCCGTCTTTTTCCGTCACCCATAAACTGCCGTCCCGTCGCGGGAAAGAAACCCCGGCGCTCTCTTCCCCCGCCAACACATATTTTCCTGTCTTTAAGCCATCCACATAATACTTAAAGCCGACATTAACCTCATAGGCCGGACGACCGTGGTCAGCCGCGATCCGATCTAAGAGGTGGGTGGTACCAATTGTCCGACCGACCCCCATTGACGCCGGAAAGTTACGGTGGGCGGCCAGATAGTCAAAGAGGACGCACAAGACATGATTGGGGTTTAAGATCCCGGTTCCGTCTTCTCCGCCGAAGCGGTCGGCGTCATTATCATTAGCGCCGATGAAGGGTACCCGCAGGCTTTCCCGCATTCCTGCAACCGCCATCATGACATAGCGGGAAGACGGATCTCCTCGAAGTTTACCGTCCCAGTCATAGGTCCGGTTCGAGGAAGCGGGGTCCGGTTCAGGGAGCACAACCTCGATTTGGGTACCGTGCATTTCATTGACGGTTTCATAATAGCCATTGGCCGAGCCGCCCAGTGGAGTAACGGCAAAACGTTCCTTTTTGATCAAATCCAGATCCACGACGCCACCCAGATCCCTGACATAGGGGGTGAGGAGATCGATCTCTTCGACCAAGCCTTTTTCCAACGCTCTTTGGTAAGGAAGTTGTTTGATCTTCTCAAGATGCGCCAGGTAGTAGTTGCCTTTCTCATCAATGGGTCTGGTGTTGGTATTGGGACCGCCGTCAAGACCGTTGCTTTTATACCCGGCATCTTCGGGCGGATTATGGGAAGCGGTGATGATTACTCCTTCTACCTTTTCGCCCCTGGCCACCCGGGTCAGGATGGCATGGGAGACAACCGGAGTCGGGGTGCTGCGTCCACC
>DHOO01000074.1:36620-38514 GCA_002409975.1 Firmicutes bacterium UBA5388 | reverse complement strand
TCTTGACAAAGGGGTCCATTATAGATAGTTGGACTTTGGAGAGCATTTAAGTCTCTGATTTTGGCAATTATTTTCCTCGGGTCGTTATGCGGAAAATGCTTAAGGGTAATCCCCCATAAAGTATCCCCTTCTTCAATCGTAATTTCGCGACCGGGTGCAGACTGCCCTTGGCTCTGCCCAGCGGTAAAGTAGAAAGCCATCACAATGAAAAGGATTAGCATCATGAAAATCGCCAGGTTTGAGATCCCTTTTCGTGGATTCCAGCGCCACCTTTTTTTAAACCGTAAATACCTTACCTGCTCAAGATGTTCGATTTTTCTCTCCACTACTCTCACCCCCAACCTCTACTTTGACTCAAACATATGTTCGTTATCTTAATATTAACACGAACGTATGTTTGTTGTCAAGGCTAGTCGAACAATTGTTTGCAATCGCTTCTTGCTTATGATATACTCTAAGCAGTGTTTACAATTTACATTATATGTAGAAGTTTTTTTAAGATGCATATTTTTTTAAGGAGGTATCATAGATGGATGACCTCACTCCACGACAGCAGGAGATTTTAGAGTTTATTATTCAAGAAACTCAGGAAAAGGGTTATCCCCCATCAGTGAGAGAAATTGGTGAGGCGGTTGGTTTAAGCTCTAGTTCTACTGTCCACGCTCATCTGGAGAAAATACAACAACTGGGATATATCAGGCGCGATCCGAGTAAACCGCGGGCTATTGAGATTTTGAAATCTTCTGAAGTAATTGACTTCTTACCTGATGTCATTCCAGTACCGATCGTCGGTCGTGTAACCGCTGGTGAACCGATCTTAGCCGTTGAAAACATCGAAGAATATTACCCTTTACCTAAGGACTTCTCTTCTTTCAAGGAACTTTTTATGTTAAAGGTAAGAGGCGACAGTATGATTAACGCCGGAATATTTGATAAAGATCTGGTAGTAGTCCATAAAACCCCGTCAGCTAATAATGGTGAAATCATTGTTGCTTTACTTGACGATGGAGAAGCTACGGTGAAACGGTTTTATATTGATTCAGGGCAATACCGGTTACAGCCAGAGAATCCCCGCTATGATCCGATCTACACAAAGAACTTATCAGTTTTGGGAAAAGTGATAGGGTTAATACGAAGATTTTAAATTTAATACATACTACATACTATTATACAAAAAAGCCTGCTAAGCAGGCTTTTATCAGGATCACTTACTTTCTGGTATTGCTCCAATAAATAATTCTTCTTTCTATAGAAGGATTATAAAAAATGATGTCGAATTTTTTGAAATATGCAGTATTTTATGTTGAATGAAGGAATAAAGTAGTAATAAATGTACTCGTCTGGTTACCGTAGTATTGAACATAATGTAACGATGAAAGGAGACTATAGTTTAAAATGATTAAAAAATCAATATTTCAAAAACCATTAATTCTCTTGACGGTTCTGATTTTAATGATGACTCTGTTTGTTGGTTGTGGTAAAGACAATAAAACAAACACTTCACTTCAAGGTACTTGGCGTATCACTGAAATGACCGAGGAGGGAAAGACAAAAACTTTCCCTTACGAGGAAGAGATAGAGGGCTCTACTGTTCAAATTCAAATGTATTTCCAACTGAAAGATAATACTATTAAGATGTTTACGAAAATGGATAACGGAACTGATTCTTTTGTTTTTTTAATGGGTGAAGAAACTTGTACGGTTAGCGGAAATACAATTATAACCTTTGATGGTGACATCGAAGAGGAAGTAGCCTTTACCATAAGCGGCCAAAAGATTACTATAACAGACGGAACCTTTACAATGAAAGCGGTTAAAGTATCGGACACAGAAGTAGCTGGTGCAATTCCATGGCCATATAATTAAACCAAAAAGCCTGCTATAGCAGGCTTTT
>DHOO01000074.1:33984-36499 GCA_002409975.1 Firmicutes bacterium UBA5388 | reverse complement strand
AAAGCCTGCTATAGCAGGCTTTTTTGCTGGGGAAAAGCGGTGCAGCTTCCCCTTACGAAAGGCAGCATTTTAAAATTTTATTTTCCGATAAATAATTGGGTGAACATATTTCCATAAGGGCCACCTTTTGCTATTCCTACCCCAAAGTTATTAAACCTTGAGTTTAGAATGTTAGCGCGATGACCTGGGCTAGCCATTAACATAGAATGAGCCGATTCAACCGAACCTGCCCCCGCCAGGTTTTCGCCAGCAGTGTAATAACTGACACCTGCTTGTTTTAACATATTAAATGGCGAACCGTAAGTTGGTGACGTATGGCCAAAATAGTTCTTGTCAATCATATCTTGGCTCTTCTTTCTGGCTAGATTTACTAGGGTTGTGTCCACCTTCATCTGCTGTAAACCAGCCTTCGTTCGTTCCTGATTCACTAAGGAGACCATCTTCTGCTCCATAGAAGTTAATCCTTTACTGGGAGCAGGAGTTGATGGTAGCGGATTAGATGGAACCGAAGGTTTCGTTGGTTCCGTAGGTTTTGGAGCCGGAGTACTAGATTGCGGAGGAACATAATAATTTTGATTGTTGCTGTATTGGCTGGTGTAATAAGAGTTCGTGGAGTAGTTCGAATAATACTTCGTTGAGTAGCTCCCCGAATTATATTGATACGTACTTCCGTTACTGGAGAAAGAGCCACCAGTGGGTGGAGTATAATAAGAGGTGGAACCATAACCACCATAATAAGAAACAGCTAGTGCTGGAAGTAGTACCAAAAATAAAAGTGCGACAGCTAGGATAAAACTACTAACGAATCGGGCGCGCATCGAATTTCTCCCTTCAGAACTGCCCTCTTCGTACCGGTGCTGCAACGGTTTTGTTAAGCATTTCTTAACCGGTGGTTGTCCGCTATTTTTGCCCCCTTACTATACAAACAAACCATGTACCGCAACCACTTCGGTGCTTATTATTTTCTTTATATAATTCCTTAATCCTTTATGTAAATAAATACAGCCCTGGAAAACCAGGGCTGATCCAACTTAACAAATTTATGATTAGACCACAAAAAGCATAAAAGTGCTGGAAATAAATCATTTTAATTGAAGGTTTCTTCAATACTAATAATTCCCTCTTTAAGCGCAAAAAGTGCAATTTGAGTTCTGTTTTTAAGTCCTAATTTTTTCCTAATACTGGTAACATAGTTTTTTGCAGTCTTTTCACTAATAAATAAAATACTTCCAATCTCACGATTATCTTTCCCTTGAGCCACCAAAGGCAATATCTCTCGTTCCCTGGGGCTCAACTGATCAAGGAGATTGGGTCGATGCATACTCGGTAATTGGGCCATCTGCCCTTCCTCCTCTCCATTCCGTCAATATGCTCTTACTAAGGACGGTTTTCTTCTGGTACATGATATGACAAAGAAGGCGAGGAGGTGAAAAACTGATCTTTAACTATCGCTGGCAGTAAAAAATAGTCAAATAGCTTGTGAAAAACTGTTATCCTAATTTTCCAAGTTAAGTGGATAAAATACTTAACCAATTTATCCACTTAACTAATTATTTTATTACTTTAATTCAATAGCATTAAACGGACATTTATTAAGACAATTTCCACATTTTATACAAATAGATTGGTCAATAGTATAAGGCTTTTTGGGTTTACCGCTAATCGCCTTTTCTGGACAATTTCTTTCACAAAGTCCGCATCCTTTGCAAAGTTCACTTGTAATCCTATATTTCAATAAAGCGCGGCAAACTTTAGCTGGACATTCTTTATCTCTAATATGAGCTAAATATTCATCGCGGAAATTTCTAATGGTGCTGAGAACTGGATTAGGCGCAGATTGTCCCAAACCACAAAGAGCAGTGGCTTTAATCGTTGTCGCTAATTCTTCCAGAAGTTCTAAATCCTTCTCTTCTCCTTCTCCCAGCGTAATCTTGGTTAGAATCTCTAACATCCGTTTTGTGCCAATCCGACAGGGTGTGCATTTACCACAAGATTCATCCTGAGTGAACTCCAGAAAGAAACGGGCCACGTCTACCATACAGTTATCTTCATCCATGACAATTAAACCACCGGAACCCATCATGGAACCAACAGAGATTAAAGATTCATAATCCATTGGGAGATCAAGATCTTTCTCGGTCAGACAACCGCCAGATGGACCACCAGTTTGAGCGGCTTTAAACCTCTTGCGGTTGGGAATTCCACCACCCAAATCAAAGATAATCTCTCGCAGGGTTGTCCCCATCGGGACTTCAACCAGACCGGTATTATTAACCTTTCCGGCTAAAGCAAACACTTTCGTCCCTTTGCTCTTTCCTTTTCCAATCTGGGAAAACCAGTCCGCGCCCTTCTGAAAGATTATTGGGATATTGGCGAAAGTCTCAACATTATTAATCAAAGTAGGTTTACCCCATAATCCACTAACCGCAGGAAAGGGCGGCTTAGGACGGGGTTCTCCCCGCTGTCCTTCGAGTGAAGCGATAAGCGCGGTTTCTTCTCCACAAACAAAAGCTCC
>DHOO01000074.1:33189-33838 GCA_002409975.1 Firmicutes bacterium UBA5388 | reverse complement strand
TTCTTCTCCACAAACAAAAGCTCCCGCACCTACCCGAATTTCCAAATCAAAAGAAAAACCCGAACTAAAAATGTTTTCACCCAACATTCCCCATTCACGGGCTTTCTGGATGGCCAGAGTTAATCTCTCAACTGCTAAGGGGTATTCAGCTCGAACATAGACATAACCTTGTTTTGCTCCAATCGCATACGCCGCGATCGCCATCGCCTCTATTACCGAATGGGGATCCCCTTCCAAAACACTTCGGTCCATAAAGGCGCCCGGATCACCTTCGTCTGCATTGCAGACTACATATTTTATATCACCAGGGGCATTCCGAGTAAACTCCCATTTCAACCCAGTGGGAAACCCTGCCCCTCCCCTACCCCGCAAACCAGATTTTTTGAGTTCCTGAATAACTTGTTCCGGGGAATAGTCGGATAAGATTTGACCCAGCGCCAGGTAACCATCTTGGGCAATATATTCTTCGATAATTTCAGGATTGATTAAACCTACATTCCGTAAGGCAATTCGTTTTTGCCGCCGAAAGAAATCTATATCACTATAGAGAGGAATCTGTTCTCCAGAGACAGGACGCTGGAAAAGCAGACGGTTAACGAATCGGCCTTTAAGAAGATGCTCTTCGACAATCTCTTTCACATCGTCAACG
>DHOO01000074.1:30644-33038 GCA_002409975.1 Firmicutes bacterium UBA5388 | reverse complement strand
ACAATCTCTTTCACATCGTCAACGGCTACTTTCTGATAAAAGGTTCCTTCCGGATAGATAACGATTACTGGTCCTAAATCGCAAGTACCAATACAACCAGTCTCCACCACTTTAACTTCATTCTCTAAATTATGGGCTTTCAGTTCTAATAGAAACTGCGAAAGTACGGCTTTACATCCACTGGAAAGACAACCTGCTCCGCCACAAATTAATACGTGAGAACGAAATAATTCCATCTTCATTCCCTTCTTCCTTTATATCTTATTAGATTTAAAATTAGTTATTTGTAATAAACCTTTCTCTATATCTTTTTGTAAATAATCCAAGACAGATGGAGTGCTAATCGGAACTTCCTCTAAAATATCTTTAATTATTCTGGTATCAAACAAAAATTCCGCTGCCCCTCGCCGATGTACATAAACAAAATCCACTTCAGGATTTCCAGCAATTAAAGTCACTAAACTTCCTGCTATATCTCCTAAAGGAGGAATGTCCCAATGGTTAAGGATAAATGTGGCCGTTATCTGGGTTCCTTTTCCTGGAGCAGAAATAATAATTAACTCTCCGCCACAACGTTTAACAGTTGCTTCAAAAAGTGAAAGCCCTAATCCAACTCTACGAGTAGTACGAGTAGTATAAAAGGGATTTAAAGCTTTCTCTTGTTCTTGATCGGACATCCCTTTCCCATTGTCTTTTATTTCCAAAACAAACAGATTTTCTTCTGTACACTCATCTAAGTGAAAGTTAACTAATGTAGCGCCTGCTCTAAGTGAGTTTTGGGCAAGATCTAAGATATGCAAAGAAAGGTCTTTCAAGGTAAATCACCAGACTTTGTCCCGGAATTCACAAAGGTAAAAAATAAAAAACACCCATAATCCTCCAGTAAACTATTAAACCTCGTAACGTTTTAGGATATCCGGTATCATCTCGGGAGTTAAACGTCCATAAACATCTTCCCCAATCGTTAATACGGGAGCCAATCCACAAGCGCCAACACATCTGGTCATCAATAGAGAAAATAAACCATCCTCCGTTGAGTCCCCCATTTTAATCTGGAGTTTTTTTTCAAGAGCCTCCACGATTGTTGCTGCGCCTTTAACATAACAAGCCGTTCCTAAACAGACCCCAATCGTATATTTCCCTCTAGGTTTTAAAGAGAACAAAGAATAAAAAGTTATTACTCCATAGACTTCGCTAAGTGGTAATTCTAACCCCTCTGCTACTCGAATTTGAACATCTTTTGGAAGATACCCGAAAAGCAGCTGCGCTTGGTGAAGAACAGGAATTAGCCCTCCTGGTTTTCCTTTGTGCTGATTAATTACATCATCAAGTTTCTGATACTTTTGATCCATAATACTTTGGCAACAGGGTTCTGTCATCTTCAATTTGCCTCCTCCAGAGAAAATAATAACTCTAGCTTTCAGATTACCATTTTTTTTAGATTGTTGCAACCAAAACAGGGGGTTTTACTTCGTTACAATAGTGTTAATTTGTTATCACTTCCCTCTTATCACGATGATTTAAGGCTAAAAGCAACTCTTCCCACAGTGGAGCTTCTATTTTCAGTATCGAGTTATTTAAACCTATTTGCTGTATAAAATGAGCATCAGAGGACCTAATCACTGAATAACCCTTATGCTCCGTAATAATTTTTAATTTATCCGCCCTTTGAGAAATTTCTAAAACATTAATATCTAAATTAGCTGGAAGAAACCCGAGTTGAGAAAGGATGCTAAAAGATGGACGGTCAACATGCGCTGGATAAATCTCTCCCCCAATACTTCTAACCGCTGAGACTGTTTCTTCCACTGATAAAGAGATAGAATTAAGAAGTAAAATCGGCTCTTCCCCTACTATCCCTCCTTGTTCATTCAAAATATTCTGTTCACCGAAATAATTTTTCTGGTTAGGGATCGGCGGAAGGAGGGCATGTACTATTCTTCCCCATTCCATAGCTTGCTCCAATCCGGGAAAAAGACAGACCATATGTATCTCTTCTTTGGTCTGAACTTCCATCCCTGGGATTACCCATAATTCTTTCGGAGCTGACCGCAAAAATGCTGGAAGATTGCTGGTAGAATTATGATCTGTTATTGCTAAGATCTTAATACCCCTGTTCAAAGCTTGAGCAAAAATTCGCGCTGGTTTCATCTCCCGCTCTGCGCACGGAGAAAGAGTGGAATGAATATGAAGATCCGCGCAATAAGAAGTTATTCTTTGTTTCATTGTAAAGTTTGATATAAACGTCCAGCAGCTTCGAAAGTAGTTAATTTGGTAGAAAGCAAAACAATACCTTCTTCTTTCCCCTTTTCAATGGTTAAAGAATCGGGATAAGTTCCTGCGGTAAAAACCACCGCTGCAAGATTAAGTAAGAGAGCGACGGCGACAACATTA
>DHOO01000074.1:0-30485 GCA_002409975.1 Firmicutes bacterium UBA5388 | reverse complement strand
TATGGGTCTGGATGGTTATCCAGACTTCCCCTTCTTTCGCGTGACCCATAACATCACTTAATAAATCCGAGATATAGACCCCGGTACAGTTTTGCTCTAATTTCTCCTCTCCGTTTACTACTACAGCTTCAAGACAATTCACCACTTCTTTAAGTATCATTCTTCTCCTCCTTTTCGGCGACCCAACCCATGGCGGGTGGTCTAATTTGCGCTAACACCAACAGTTTTTGCGCTAGGTCCTCCAACTGTTCCCGAAGAATGATTATACAATCGGTAAGTTGCGCTTTTCCCTGAACAATATCTTCAGCTAAGGAACGGCAAGTAGGAGAACCACAGGCTCCGCAATCAATTCCAGGTAATTTAGAAACAATCTCTTCTAACTGGCCCATTTTTTTTATGGCTGTACTTAAATCAGCATCTAACTGCAGAATTGGTTTAGCGGGTATTGGTTTATCGTGCACAAAGAAAAAAGGATCTTCCTTCTGTAATTCTATACTTATATCTTTAACAGCAACAGGTAATAACTGATCTCCGTAAAAATCGGCTAGCTTCCTAATCATAACCCTAGCTACAAAGGGGTTTTCAACTGTTAGCGCCCCTCCTACGCATCCCTGGGGACAGGCCATAGCCTCAACATAATCTATATCATTAAGCTTCCCCATTTCAATCTCTTCCAGTAATGCCACAACATTTTGAATCCCATCAACAGACATCGCATTCTCAAGTTTAACTGCCACATTTTCGCCACCTGCCCGCGCCCATCCGATTCCTACCCCAGTACTCTTCTGCGGACAGGTTTGAAGATCATTTCTTTTTAAATATTGTTTCAATTCACCAAAAATCACATTGAAAGGAATAGCACCATCAACCAGCTTTTCTTCGGAAGTTTTTATGTCTGTAATCTTAGCTGGACAAGGACTAATAAAGAAGATGCCCACTTTCTCACGGGGAATTTGTAATTTTAGAAGTTTGTGCTTAATAAAAAATTTGACAGCAGTAATATATGGTGGATCAATGGGCGCCAAATTTGGGATTAAACTAGGAAAGCGAACTTGGATCAGACGAGTCACTGCCGGACATGATGAGGAAATCAAAGGGGGCCTTTCATCCTTATTTTCTTTTAGATATTCTTCAATATATGATTTTATAGCGTAAGTGCTAAATTCAGCAGCATAAGCCACCTCATAAACTTCATCAAAGCCAAGATGATGTAAAGCTGAAATTATCTTCCCTGGTCTTTCCGCTTTAAACTGTGCATAAAGACTGGGGGCTGGAAGAGCAACCCGGTATTCATATTTATCAAGAGCATTAAGCCCATCCGCTACTGCTCTTTTCGCATGATTTTCACATGTTCTAATACATTCACCGCAATCAATACAACGTTCAGTTAAAATAAAAGCTTTTCCCCCACGCACCCGAATAGCCTCGGTAGGACAAGTCTTAATACAGTTAGTACAACCTTTGCACTTTTCTTCATCCATCACTACCGAATGATAACGGGTTTCCATTTAACTCACCTCTTTACAACAGGTTATTCTAAAATGCGCAGTAATCTTTGTCCTATTTTGCATAATTAAAACTCATTAAGACAGTGGTTCCCGTATTGATTTCTGTTTTAATCTTTAACTCATCAGTGCATTTTTTAATATTTGGCAGCCCCATTCCTGCTCCAAACCCCATTTCTCTAACTTTTTCCGAAGCTGTAGAAAAGCCTTCCATCATCGCCAGATTAAGATCAGGAATACCTTTACCAATATCCTCAGCAATAACTCTTATTTCCTCTTCATCAACCTGTAAGATAATTTTTCCGCGGTAAGCATGGATAACTATATTCATTTCCGCTTCATAGGTTGCAATGGAAACCCTTCTAATTAGATCGGAGTTGATCCCTAATTGTCGCAAGGTTTTTTTTACCTTGCTTGCCGCTTCGCCAGCAGCGGGGAAATTACCCCCCTCTACCGAGATCTCCATAACGATCCGGGCTCCATTCATTTTTTCACCTCCGACAATTAGGGTCTAGACCACTACAACCTTTTAAACCGGCAGAGTATAAAATACCGCAAGCTTCGTAAAGAGGGAACTTCGTTAGGAGCAGAGGAAAATTACGTTCAACCGCCATAGTAATAACTTCATCGCCGGGCATTTTGCCCCGTACAAAAACTACCCCACTTAAATCGATCATTTCTGCGGTCCTGATTACTTGTGGGTTAGTTAAGCCCGTGAGGAGAAGAGTTTTTTCTTTAGTAAAAGCTAGAACATCACTAATCAGATCCGAACCACAAATCATTTTAACTTCGATTTGCTCTAAAAGATGTTCCCCGGTCAGCATTTGTGCATTTAATAATTTTTGCACCTCTTTTAATTTCATCAAGCCATCCCCTTTAAAAAATTGACCGCTTTTCTAAAATGTATTTTCGTTACAAAAGAATCTAAAAAAAAATACGACAATTCTGTTTTAAAATCCTGCTTTTTAAAAAAGAATTATCGTTTTGAGGGAATTTCATAATTACCTTAAGCTTGTATTTGACCGCAATATATAGTGCTTAACTTAATATTAGGCTATCAATATATTGTGGCCAAATCTTAAATAATTGAATTATGCAATTCCTAAGTTTATCTAAGAAAACCCATAGAGCAGTAAAACTATTTTTCGTTTTTATTCCTCTTTAATATAGGCGGAGTACCCTTTGCTAACCAATTCGGTTTTTAGATTACTTGCATTATTAGGATTGGAAAAAGCGCCAACTTGAACATAATATGGAATTCCTTTACTAACAAAAACGGGATATCCCTCATTCTGCAGGGTATTAGCAACTTGCATAGCTTCTTCTCTGACTTGAAATGGTCCCACCTGAACCTTAAACTTTACTGAAGTTTCGGATGGGAAAAACTCATCTGAATAAAAATAGCTACTAGCGTCTTGCTCTTCTTTCTCAGGAAGTTTTACGGTAAGTGGCTCCTGATACGATTCGGTTACTCCTTGAACCGGAGACAAAGGATCTTCACTAACCCAGTCTTTAAAAAGTGTGCCGAAAATAACCCCTAATGAGATTGCAAGGAACGCAAAGAATACTAGACCAGCCACTTTAGTTAATATTGAAGTAAAAGCCTTGAGCGATTTTTTATTTTCCAATTTTTTGCCCCTCCCCATCATAAAATAATAGTTCTCTTTAAATGTTACGACTTTCTCAGAAAAATATTCCTTAAACTTACTCTTTGCAGAGGGACGTAAAAATATGTGCAAATTTTTGCTTTTCTTAAGAATCTGATCACAGTATAAATTCCCTCAATTATGCCTGAAATCGCAAAATCTCAGCGCCTAATTGCGAAAGCTTTTTTTCTAAATTTTCGTAACCCCGGTCAATATAATGTACTCCTTCAATGATCGTTTTCCCTTCCGCTGCTAATCCTGCTAGCACTAATGCGGCGCCCGCTCGAAGGTCAGGAGCTATTACTGCGGCGCCAGTTAACCTGTTGACTCCTTTAACCACCGCGCTTCTCCCTTCCACCTTGATATTTGCCCCCATCCGCACTAATTCATCGACATAGCGAAAGCGTCCTCCAAATACATTCTCCGTAATCAAACTGGTACCTTCGGCTAAAGACATCACTGCGGTCATTTGGGGCTGTAAATCAGTGGGAAATCCAGGATAAGGAAGAATCGTTGCATCAATGGCTTTCAACTTAGAATCAGCGCATACTCTAACCATATCTCCATCAATACTAATTTTAACTCCAGATTCCTTTAACTTGGAAGTAAGGGCTTCAAAATGTTCAGGGATAACATCAACCAGCGTAACATCACCACCAGTAATAGCTGCCGCTAGAATATATGTTCCCGTTTCTATCCGATCCGGAATTACCGTATAATCTACAGGTATTGATCGTAATGATGATACTCCTTCAATTCTAATCGTATCAGTCCCAGCTCCTCTGATCCGGGCTCCCAATCGATTGTAAAAGTTTTGTTCCTCAATAATCTCTGGCTCTTTGGCCGCATTTTTAATCACCGTGGCGCCTTCCGCTAAAATAGCTGCCGCCATAATATTTTCGGTAGCGCCCACACTCGGAAAATCAAGATGAATATCCACACCTTTCAATTTATGAGCCTGCGCATAGACATAACCATGTTCTTCCACAACTTCAGCTCCTAAGGCTTGAAATCCTTTAAGATGCAGATCAATTGGTCTTTGCCCGATCACACATCCTCCCGGTTGAAAAAGTTTGATCTTACCTACTTTCGTCAAAAGCGGCCCCATTACCTGAACTGATGCTCGCATTTCTCGGACTAGTTCATCGGGAGCGAAAAAATGGAGTTCTTTCTTAGGTTTAATACGTAAAACCGCTTCCTCCTCCCAAGATAACTCCACACCTAAGCTTCTCAAAACCTCGATCATGGTTAATACATCTTTAATTAAAGGAACATTTCTAATTATACATTCGTTTTCCACTAACAGCGAGGCTGCCATCAATTTTAAAACAGCATTTTTTGCCCCACTGATTCGAATTTTGCCACTGAGCCGGTGACCTCCGATAATATGTAATTGTTCCACCGTGTCACCTCCATACTTGCCGAAATTGAAAGAAGAAATATTAAAGCAAACAGTAATAAGGCTAACCCATGGTAACTGCCAAGAAAATACAATCTCGTAACTCGTCTCTCGTAATTTTATACCACCATCGACGTAGGTATTTTATGCATAAACCATCAGCTTAGTGACAACAGGCTTGTCCGATCGGAGCTAACTTCCAAAAACAAAGAACGTTAGACTTTTCCCCCAAGATCTCGGGAAATATTCATCAAAATACCTAATGACATCATGGTGACACCTAAGGAAGAACCACCATAGCTCAACAAAGGAAGAGTAATCCCAGTTGCAGGAATAGTAGCCGTTACCACTGCAATATTCATCAAGGCTTGAAAAACTATCCAGGAAGTAATCCCTACCGCTAACAGACTGCCATAAGAATCGGTAGTCGATAAAGCAGTTTTATATCCCCTCCATGCCAAGAAAAAAAAGATAATAAGAATGAGAACAGTGCCTAATAAACCAAGCTCTTCTCCAATAATGGAAAAAACATAATCAGTATGCGGTTCCGGCAGGTAAAAGAATTTTTGTCTACTGCGTCCCAAACCCAAACCAAATATTCCGCCTGAGCCTAAAGCCATCAAAGATTGGATGATCTGCCACCCAGATCCCTTCGGATCCTTCATTGGATCAATAAAAGATAAGAGTCGCTCTAGCCTATATTGTTCCTGAATTATTAGGGCCGCTCCTGCTCCTAAAGCTGATAACCCTAGAAAAAACAAATGACTTAAACGGACACCTGCGGAAAAAAGCATAGTAAAGAAAATAGCAAAAATAACAATGGTAGTTCCCAAATCTGGTTCCATCATGATTAAACCACAGATTAATCCCAGATAAATCAAAGGAATAAAGATTCCGGTCGAGAAGCGACGAACTTCCGGACCAATCTCCGAAAGATAATGGGCTAACACAAAAATAAGGGCCAGCTTTGCCAGTTCTGAGGGTTGAAAATTTAAAATTTTGAGATCAAACCATCGTCTTGACCCATTGATTTCTTCTCCAAAAAATAAAACCAACACCAAAAAAATGGGGGCTAAAACTGCAAATAAGACTGTAAGTCCTCGATAATGATGGTAATCAAAGTTAATCATTGCCATCATCATACCAAGAGAAAGGATGGCAAAGACTAATTGCTTTTTTCCAAAAGCAAAAGGATCGGCGCCATTACTAGCGCTTAAAGCTTTTGGATAACTAGCGCTGGTCACCATCACAACACCGAGAATTAGAAGGGATAAAGTAGCTAAAAAGATGAATAGATCTGGTTTTCCAGCTTTCATCTCCTCACCCCAAACCAATTTAATTTGTTTTCCATACTTCCTATCCTATTTTATATCCGATCAGACCTAATAATGCTAACAGGATACCAACAATCCAAAACCTAATCACTACTTTACTTTCTAGCATCCCACCTAATTCATAATGATGGTGTAAAGGACTCATACGTAAAACTCTTTTACCAGTTGCTTTAAAAAATAAAACTTGAATAATAACAGAAAGACTCTCAGCTACAAAGATTCCTCCAATAATCGGAAGAAAAAGCGCTGTTCTAGATAAAATCCCAATCGCTCCTAAAGCTCCACCTAAGGCTAGGGATCCGGTATCGCCCATAAATACCTGAGCAGGCGGGGCATTAAACCAGATAAAT
This sequence comes from Firmicutes bacterium UBA5388, assembly GCA_002409975.1. Taxonomy (GTDB): domain Bacteria; phylum Bacillota; class UBA4882; order UBA10575; family UBA10575; genus UBA5388. The sequence continues at coordinate 24,251 of DHOO01000074.1, read as the reverse complement.
CCAAGGCAGGAGCCGACTAATGCCGCCGCAAATATTCCTAGCCCCAACTCTCCCTGAAGGATAGCTAAGAGCCCCATCGCCAGACCAACAATCACCGTTGTTCCACTGGCTAAACCGTCAAGACCGTCAGTTAAATTGACGGCATTGGCCATCGACACCATGGTAAAAACAATGAAGATAAAGGTAATGACTGGATTGATCGATGCCAGATGAACCGAAAAATAAGGAACCATTAAAGTCTCCATCGCTCCCGATTGAATCACATAAATTCCAAGAAGACCCGCAAAAAATACTTGTCCTAACAGCTTATAACGAGCTTTTAACCCCAAAGAACGGTGTCCAATAATATTTAGTAAATCATCAATTAATCCTAAACTAGCGTAACACAAGGTCATAAAAAGACACCAGCGTAAATTATTAGACCAGGAGCCACCAGCGCCGGCAATAATCCCAGCCACGATTCCAGTAACGATCAAAATACCACCCATGGTCGGAGTTCCAGCTTTTGACTGGTGAGTCTTTGGTCCTTCCTCTCTAATATGTTGGCCAAATTTAAGTTTAGACAATAAACTGATCACATAAGGCCCAAACAGAATAACAATAATAAATGCAGTTGCTCCTGCCAGCGTTAAAGCCATCCACGGAATACTCATTGTATTACTCCTTCCCAGTCTTGGAAATAATTTTTTCCACTATTTCCTCCATTCTCATCCCTCTCGATCCTTTTACTAAGACCGCATCTCCTGGAGATAAATAGCTATTAAGTTCTTCCCAAAGCTCCTCTTTTTCAAAAAAATGGCGCGAAAAAACTCCCTCGTCAGCCGCGCCTCTTATTGTTTCTTTTGAGACTGGACCATAAGCAAAAAGCGCAGAGCATCCATAATCAGCAACCAACTTCCCGATCCGGTGATGGGCTTCGGCGCTTATAGCCCCTAATTCAAGCATGTCCCCTAAAACCGCAATTTTTCGCCCCGGATTATTTAGTTTACGTAAAACATCTAACGCAGCTTGAACAGAAGACGGGCTGGCATTATAAGTGTCATCTAAAATTGTGAGTCCATCAAACTCCAATCTTCGTAGACGTTTCTCTACCATCTTTACTTTTTTTAAACCGCGGGCCACTTCTTTCGGAGTTGCGCCTAAGACCAGACCGACAAGTGAAGCAGCTAAAGCATTGGCGATATTATGACGCCCCAGTAAGGGAAGAGCAAAGCAGAATTCCCCCCATTTACCATTCACTCTTACCTTCTCTTCATCTTCTCCTGTTTTTACCTCGACTGCATAGAGGTCAGGCAGGATCTCCGTAGCTACATGCTGAGCATCAAGGCTATAATAAAAACTTTCGCCTGGGAACAAAGCTGCCATGTTAGCAACGAAAAGATCGTCGCCATTTAAAACGGCAGTCCCCATTGAGGGTAGCGATTGAATTAACTCTGCTTTAGTCTCGGCAATAGCCTTTTGCGTTCCAAGTAACTCCAAGTGAGTTACGCCCACATTAGTAATTACTCCGATCGTGGGTTGGGCTAAACTAGATAAATAAGCAATCTGCCCCCTACCCCTCATCCCCATCTCGAGAACAACAGCTTCCGTCGAGGGATCAATCTTTAACAAGGTCATGGGGAGACCAATTTCATTATTAAAATTTTTCTCGGTCTTTACTACCTTCATTTTTTCTGCTAAAATTGTAGAAATTAACTCCTTAGTAGTAGTCTTCCCATTACTACCTGTTACTCCAATCACCGGAATTTTAAAACGGAGACGATGATAACGCGCTAACAAGCCAAGTGCTTTTATGGTATCAGGTACTATAATGACAGCTACATTCCGAAGAGCCTCTAGCGGAATTTCCCTCTCCACTACTAGAGCTGCTGCTCCTTTTGCAACAGCCTGAGTAAGATAGTCGTGGCCATCAAATTTTTCGCCTCGTAAAGCGATAAAAACCTCATGGGGAGAGACGTTGCGACTATCGGTACTTACTCCCGAGATTTTAACCCCCTCTTCTTGGGTATAAAGTAGCCTCCCGCCAGTAGCAGTAAGTATTTCTTCTAATGTAAATTCAGGCATTTTCTTTCTCCTCAACAGCTAATGTCGCGATTTGTCTATCGTCAAAATGAATTTTATGGTCCCCAAAATCCTGATAGGTTTCATGGCCTTTACCGGCAATAATTACCATATCACCTTCCTTAGCCATCGATACTGCCTTGTTAATGGCCTTCTCCCGGTCAAGAATTATTTCGTAATTTCGCGACTGACCTTTTACTAAAAAGCCGGCTTTAATTTGAGCAGCTATCGTTTCTGGGTCCTCCCTCCGCGGGTTATCATTAGTAATAATGGTATAGTCACTCAATTCCGCTGAGATTCGCCCCATCATCGACCTTTTCCCTCGATCCCGATTTCCGCCACACCCAAAGACCGTAATCACCCGATTTTTAGCTAAAGTTTTAGCTGTCGCCAAGACATTTTTTAAACTATCCGGGCTATGAGCGTAATCAACGACGACCGTATACTCTCCACTTCCGGAAATAAGCTCAAAGCGGCCTGGAACACCCGGCAAGCGTTCTAACCCTTTACGAATAGTCTCCGCATCAAGGCCGAGAGAAAAGCCAACCGCAATCGCGGCTAAAGCATTATAAACATTAAATTGACCAATTAAATTTAGATTAATGCTCATTTTGCCCCAGGGACTAATCACCTCAAAAGTTGTTTTTTTCATCGTGCTTTTAATCTGCTCCGCCCGTATTTGCGCATCTGACGAAAGGCCGTAACTAATTATTTTAGAACAAGCTAATGCTATTTGTCGACCTCCGGGGTCATCAATATTAATAATCGCCACACTCTCTGGTGGAAGATTAATAAAAAATTCCGTTTTCACCTTAAAGTACTCTTCAAAAGTCTGATGAAAATCAAGGTGATCTCTAGAAATATTGGTAAAAACCCCTCTTGAAAAAGAGAAACCCTGAATTCGATCCTGCGCAATGGCGTGAGAAGAAACTTCCATCACCACATACTCAGTCTCCACTTTTACCATCTCCGCTAATAAATGTTGTAGTTCCAAAGAAGCAGGAGTAGTATTTCTGGTAGAAAGTCTTTGTTCATTAACAATATTATAGATTGTACCAATCAAACCGGTCTTAAAACCCGCTTCCTCTAAAAGAGAGCGGATTAAAAAGGTAGTAGTAGTTTTTCCTTTAGTGCCAGTAACTCCAATCATCTTAAGTTTTGACGCCGGATCAGCATAGAAATTTTTCCCGATAATTGCTTGGGCCGTTTGCGTGTTCTCCACAAGGATACTAGCGCATCCCTTTCCTAAGTCCATTGGTCTTTCTACCATCACAGCGACAGCGCCCTTGGTAATAGCCTCCCCGACGTACATATGTCCATCAAGAATGCTACCCTTCAATGCAATAAAAAGCGAGCCTGATGTAACTTGCTGGGAATTTGTAACCACCGAAGTGATCTCGATTTCCGGATCCCCCTTCAACTCTAGAACAGAGATGTTATGTAATAAATTTTCTAATTTCATAAGCAACACCTTTCAGGATAGAAGATTCAAAAACAAGGCATAATGCTATTCTTTACGTTATTTAGCATTTTATTCCACCTTTAATTATACCCGGTAGCCACAAAATAAACGGTGACTGTAGCCCCTAAAGTAAGTCGGGTACCAGGAGTAGGAATTTGTTTAAAAGCTATTCCAGCTCCGCTTGGTGTTAGTTGCAAACCTACCTTGGTCAATACGTTTCGCGCCTCAAGGACAGAAAGCCCAGTTAAGTCTGGCACTACTACCGTTGACAACTCTTTTCCATATCTTGATTCCTCATCATAATAAAGTAAAATTGTCGTCTTTGGTTTAACCATTACCCCGGCTTTAGGACTTTGAGCGATCACATAACCGCCACTACCAAGCCCTCGATAAGTAAGATTTACTCGGGATAAAGTAGTGACTGCTTCATCCCGGGGAAGATGTAATAAATTAGGCACAATTATAGAATTTTCTCCGCTAATCTGGACATTTCCTTCTTCTTTTGATTCAGGTTTTACCCCCAAATACTTTAAAGTATCTCTTGCAATCGTTGAAAAAAACGGCGCCGCGATCACTCCACCATATTTTACTGGGCTTTGTGGCTCATCTAAAATGATAATAGCTGCTATTCTTGGTTTTTCTACTGGCGCAAATCCAATAAATGAAGCTATCCTTTCCTGTCCATAAACACCGCCTTGAGGTTTTTGCGCAGTCCCAGTTTTACCGGCAACCGAATAACCTTCAATCCTAGCCCGGTTTCCAGAACCATTCTCGACCACCGATTGGAGGATTAATGATAATTCTTCTGCTGTTTGTTTAGATATAACTCTACGGATAGTGTTTTTTCCGAATTCTTTAATCACTTGTTTCCCATCGGGGGTCCTAATCTCTTTCACTAAATGAGGTTGAAGAAGCTCTCCCCCATTGGCAATCACAGAAAGGGCGTTAAGCAATTGTAGAGGAGTGATTGAAATCCCCTGTCCAAATCCGATCGTAGCTAATTCAACATTTTTGATCCGCGAAAGAGGGGGAATTATTCCCTTAGCTTCACCTGGAAAGTCAACTCCTGTTTGTTTCCCAAAACCAAAAGCATTTATGTATTCCAGAAACTTTTCTGATCCTAAACGAAGCGCTAAAGAAGCAAAGACCGGATTACATGAATTTTCAACCGCTTCAATAAAAGTTTGACTTCCATGTCCTCCTGCTCGCCAACATTTTAATCTTCGATCTTCCACAACGATAAAACCGGGATCGTAAAATTGAGAATTGCGCCGGACAACTCCTTCTTCTAAAGCGGCTGCAGACGTGATGATTTTAAAGGTAGAACCCGGTTCAAACTGATCGGCAAGGACCCAATTGCGTCGCGCCGCATGAGGATACAAAGCGTACTGATTCGGATCAAAAGTAGGATAATTAGCCAGCGCCAGGATCTCTCCGTTCATTGGATCCATCACAATGACCGCGCCCCGTTTAGCTCCGTTTTCTAAAACCGCCTTTTCCAACTCTCGTTCTGTTATATACTGAACTACTTGATCGATCGTCAAAACTAAAGAAGCTCCATTTTGGGCCTGAATGAACCGCCTCTCACCTAAAGGAATATGATTACCCTTAGAATCATATTCCGCTTGTTCACTTCCAGGGATACCGCGTAAATATTGGTCGTAATATTTTTCGATTCCTTCTAATCCTTGATTATCGATCCCCGAAATACCTAACAAATGAGCGGCCAGGCTTCCTCGAAGGTAGAACCTTTGAGCTTTTTGGGCGACTTCCACACCATAAATTCTTGCCTCCATAATACTTTGAACCTCTTCTGGAAGAGGCTTCATTTTTAGCCATACAAAAGAGGTTTTTTTAAGTAATCGGTTATAGATCTCATTAACAGGTAGTTTTAATTTCTCAGCGATAATTTTAGCATCATCTTTTGGATTTTTCACCTGATGGGGGATGGCATAAATGGATTCCGTATCAAAACTAAAAGCTAGAGTGTTCATATTCCGATCAAAGATTGTACCGCGCATCGGTTCTACACGAATATCACGTAATCTTTGGTCTTCTGCCAACTTTTGGTAAAATCCCGATTTTATCCCCTGAATATAGAAAAGACGACCTATTAGTATCCCTATTATGCAAAAAATGCCTAATAGAAGTAAGGTCGTACGTTTTCTGATCAGTAAACGATTTAAACCTTGCACCGGGACACCTCCCATAACTCTCTTCAATCAAGAAAATCTTCTCCGGCCAAGGTACGCCCAAATCCAGAAAGCCAGTCGGTAATCCTAGTAGTCCCAGTCTTTCTCGGAGTATTAACTTTCGGATCCAAAATCAATACGGAAGGAGGAAGAACCGGAGTTTGAGAGAGATGAAATTGAGAGACGCTGTGATCTTCCATCTTTCCATCGATACCTATTTCTTTCTCATCCTTCAAGACCAGCTTTTCAATTTGCTGGAGAGAAATTCTGTCAGCCAGATCACATTGTAACCAACCAATTCTACGATCTAACTTTCTTATCTCCGACTGGATCTCTTCAATACGAAACTGCTTTTGCGCTAAAAGAGCTTGGATCGAAGCATTTATGATCACTAATAGGATAATCAAACCTCCAATCCGAAGAAACCTTCGGATCTTTTCCATATTAATAACAACTTTCCTAATTTTCCTCGTTCGCACCTTAGGCACAGGTTCTAATACTAATTTTCTAGCATTAGCTGTTACCATTTTTATGCTCTCCCTTCCCGCGCTATACCAGTTTATACGCGGCTCTAAGTTTAGCGCTTCTACTTCTTGGGTTGTCCATAATTTCTTCTGTCGTTGGAATAATCGGACGCGATGTCAGGATCTTTAATTCCTGCTTACCACCACACCGACAAATCGGAAGTCCGGTAGGACATTGACAGGCTTGTGATTTTTCCTTGAAAGTTTTTTTAACAATCCTGTCTTCCAGTGAGTGAAAGCTGATCACCACAATCCTGCCTCCGGGCCGTAAACAGTCTATCCCCTGGACTAAGCCTTCTTGTAATCCTTCTAGTTCCTGATTAACAGCGATTCTAATCGCTTGGAAAGTACGACGAGCCGGATGGGGTCCTCCTTTTCGCGCTCCCGCAGGTATTGCCGCTTTGATCACAGAGACTAATTGTTCGGTTGTGACAATTGGGGCTTTTTTTCGTTCCTCAACAATAAAATGAGCGATTCTACTGGCCCACCGCTCTTCACCGTAGTCGCGAATTACTCGAATTAATTCTTCAAGGGAAAAGGTATTAACAAGGTCGGCGGCTGTAAACTTCTGCGCTAAGTTCATTCTCATATCAAGAGGCGCCTTCTGCTGATAAGAAAAACCTCTCTCTCCCAGGTCAAGTTGGATTGAAGATACCCCAAGATCGAGAAAGATTCCATCTACCTTCTGCATAGAATTTTCTTGTAAGATACTCGCCATTTGCTTAAAGTTACCATGATGTAAGATTAATTTTCCTTGAAAAGAAGCAAGGTTTCTCTGCGCTATTTGTAAAGCAGTTTCATCCTGATCTATTCCTACTAAGACTCCGGTATTTCCCAGAAGATCAGCAATTAAACAGGCATGACCTCCCAACCCAAGTGTTCCATCAATGACGATCTCGCCCGGTTGAGGATTTAAATATTTGATCACCTCTACCGGCATAACCGGTTGATGTCTAATTTCAGTCATAAGTAACCTTCCTACATCATTTATTATCCAATTTGCTCAGATCCCAATCCCAACAATTTTTTCAGCCAAAACCTCGTATGACTCTTCTGCCTTTGTAGAATAATCTTCCCAGACCTCTTTGGCCCAAATCTCAATTCTGGTTGATACTCCTAAAATATATAGATCTTTATTGATCTTGGCATGTTCCCTTAAATTTTGAGGAATGGATACTCGCCACTGCTTGTCCGGTTCACAATCAACAGCCCCAGAAAAAAACAGACGAACAAATGCTCGAGCATCAGCCTGAGTTGTCGGTAAAGATTTCATCTTTTCCTCCATTAGTTCCCACTCAGGCAGTGGATAGACGAATAGTGAATGGTCAAGCCCTCGAGTAAGGATAAACTTCTCTCCTAATCCTTCCCGAAGCTTAGAGGGGATAATGAGACGTCCCTTGTCATCTAGGGAGTGCTGGTATTCCCCCATAAACAAGACCTTTCACCTCTTCTTCTCCATTTCACTCCATTTTGCTCCACTTTTACCTCTGTATTATCCATCATGCCCCAATTTTAATGATTTGTCAAGCCCCTTTTGCAAAAAAGATCAACCAATATCCATTATTTACCACTAAGGTTGCAAAAAAAAACCTCCTCAGAGGCATTTTCCATTCCCAATTACAGTTGTCGTTAAAAGCATTAAAAGAGCAACTAAGATCAGAACATCAAGGGTATTTGGGAAAACAAGACATTTTATGAAACTAACCAGGGTAATCCCAACAAGCAGAATTCTTCCGCAACGCTTGAGGTGGAAAAAAGGGTTCATGACCTCCTCCTTCTCCATGTTTTCCTAATTTAAAATTTAATCACAATACGGCTTGAACTTGCGTTCGAACCTTTCGCCACAAGTTAAGAGAGGAAGTTTTGAATAATAGGCGATTTCCTCTAAAAATAGTATATGAGCGCCATTAGTATTTAGTGTTGCTATGGCACTATCTCTTCTAAAGATAAGGAAAGGAACCGAGAAAATCCTCTCGGTTCCTTTTTAGCTTTTATCCTGTTCTAAAAGAAGCGCCTTACGGGAAAGATTAATTCTTCCTAATTTGTCAATTTCAATGACTTTAACCAAGATCTCATCACCCTCTTGGACCACATCTTCTACTTTAGCTACTCTCTCCTTTTCCAATTGTGAGATGTGGACCAAACCTTCTTTTCCTGGAAGGATCTCAACAAATGCTCCAAAATTCATGATGCGAACTACTTTCCCCAGGTAAGTTTTACCAACTTCAACATCACTGGTTAACCTTTCGATAATCGCTTTCGCATTCTCTCCCGCCTCGCGATCGATTGACGTGATGAAGACCCGTCCATCATCCTCAATATCAATATCTACTCCAGTCTCTTCAATAATTTTTCTGATTACCTTACCACCAGGTCCAATCACATCACGAATCTTCTCCGTATCAATTTCCATAGTAATCATCCGCGGAGCATAAGCAGATAATTCGATACGAGGTTCAGGGATGGCTTCCAGCATTTTGCCGAGGATAAATAAGCGTCCTTTTCTTGCTTGTTCTAAAGCTTGCTGAAGGATTTTTTTGGAAATCCCAGAAATCTTCATATCCATTTGAATAGCAGTAATCCCATCTTCAGTGCCAGCAACTTTAAAGTCCATATCACCCAAATGGTCTTCCAGACCTTGAATATCGGTCAGAATACAAAACTCTTCCTCGTATTTAACCAAACCCATGGCAATACCAGCTACTGGTTTTTTAATTGGAACCCCGGCATCCATTAAGGCTAAGGTGCTCCCGCAGATACTGGCTTGCGAGCTAGAACCATTTGACTCTAACACTTCCGAAACCACTCGTATAGTATAAGGAAACTCATCTTCTGAAGGAATCAATGGAACTAAAGCGCGTTCCGCCAAGGCGCCGTGACCAATCTCTCTGCGACCCGGACCTCTCATTGGTTTTATTTCTCCTACACTGAAGGCGGGAAAATTATAATGATGGATGTACCGTTTGGTATCTTCATCATTTAAGCCATCTAGAATCTGTTCTTCACTTCCCCGTCCTAAAGTTACAATTGAAAGAACTTGAGTTTGTCCACGGGTAAATAATCCCGAACCATGCGTTCGCGGTAAAACCCCAACTTCACAGCTGATCGGGCGAATTTCATCCAAACCTCTCCCATCCACCCGCGTACGATCCTCAGCAATCATTCTTCTTACTTCATCTTTGATGATCGAATCAAGAACTTCATCAAGATCGCGAGCTTTTTCCTTATAAACTTCTTCCCCTAATTCTTCAGCAAAATGCTGATGGGTTTCCTCTTTTACTTGTTCTAAAAGAGCTTGCCTTTCCAGTTTTTCACTGGTCTTTAAGACAGAAGCAACCTTTTCAAAAGCAAACTCCTTAACTGACTCCACAATTTCAGGATCGGATTCCGATAATTCGACTGCTAGCGGTTCTTTACCAATTTCCCTTTTAATCTCTTCTTGAAAGGCTACTATTTTTTTAATTTCTTCATGCCCAAAGAGGATAGCTTCTAATATTTCTTCCTCAGTTACCTCTTTGGCGCCTGCTTCTACCATCATAATAGCATCTTTAGTCCCAGCGATAATTAGATCCATGTCGCTCTTTTCAGTCTGCTGCACGGATGGGTTAATCATTAGCTTACCGTCAACTCGTCCCACGTGTACTCCAGCTACCGGGCCAGCAAAGGGAATCTCTGAAATGGAAAGAGCAATGGAAGCGCCAATCATAGCAGTTACGTCTGTAGGATTATCTGAATCTACTGATAAAACTGTCGCCACCACTTGAACATCATTCCTAAAACCTTTCGGGAACAATGGTCTAATCGGACGGTCAATAGTGCGCGCCGCTAAAATTGCGCTTTCTGTTGGACGCCCTTCCCTCCTTAAAAAACTACCGGGAATTTTGCCTACTGCATATAGTCTTTCCTCATAGTCAACTAACAGAGGGAAAAAGTCAATTCCCTCTCGGGGACGAGCAGAGACTACCGCAGTAACTAGCACCGCTGTATCCCCATACCTGACCAAAACTGACCCGTTAGCTTGTTTTGCTAATTTGCCAGTTTCCACAATAAAAGGTCTGCCTGCCAGATTAAATTGATATTTTTTCATTAAATTTAACCCCCTTTCTACCATTCTCCAGAGAACAAGAAATAACTCTAGAGTAGAAGAAAAATGTCTTTATTATTATGACCAAATATAGAAAGAAAAGCGGGTAGCCCCCGCTTCTTTTTCTTACTTACGCAACCCAAGACGCTCAATAATTGAACGGTACCGTTGAATGTCTTTCTTATACAAATAGTTAAGCAATCCTCTTCTTTGCCCCACCATTTTTAATAAGCCCCGACGAGAGTGGTGATCCTTTTTATGCACCTTTAAGTGTTCTGTTAGGTAATTAATCCTTTCCGTGAGTATAGCAATCTGAACCTCGGGGGACCCAGTATCACCTTCATGCACACGATATTTTCCAATAATTTCGGCTTTTTGTTCTAAATTCAGCACTAAACTTCACCTCCTTATTTCTTTAGCCCTCCAATCCGAGATAACCGCCGGAGGAAACGGTAATCCCAGAAAGAGGTGGCATTTTTATTGCCGTCTGTGTCTTTAGAAACTCACAAACCACAAAATAAATTTTATCATAGTTCGGAAGTTGTGTAAATCATTATTATTCAACCCCTCGGTAAAAGTGACCTCTGGTCAAGCTTTGACCAAGTAGTGATTCAATTGCTAATTGCTGTTTTTCATCTGTTTCTTTTTCAATTCCTTCTTGATAAATTCTTATAATCTCCCCTGCTATCTTAGGGGATTGGTGTCGTAACTCTAGTCGTAGACTTAAATTCTTATCTTTTAAAATTTTTAGTTCTCGGAACAACGAAAGGCGCCTACTATTTAATAAATGCATGCGACAAAACTCATCGGTAATCACCGGAAAATCTATGCCTTTGCGGTCACGTAGGAAAAAAAGATCTTTCTGGCAAGGTCGGGAACAAGTAAGAGGGGGATTATTTCCAACCCAAGCTCCAAGAGGACAGAATTGGGAAACCATTAACTCAAGAGCGCCAAATACCAAGATCTCCACTTCAGTATGGATAAATTCCTCTTTACCTAAAAGAGCAAAGAGCTCCTTTCTTGATAGCTCCGGCGAAAGCGTAATACCTTTAATCTTCCAGTCGTTAAGTAATTTAAAAGTATAAGTATTAAAAAAGTGAAAGGGATAGTTAGCGTATAAAGGTAAATCCGAATAATCCCTAACCATTTGCAAACTTCCCAGGTGAGAGACTAAAAATCCGTCGGGACAGAGTTGTTGGCAAGTAAGGATATATTCCTCATTTCTTTTCCTCTCTCTCTCCCTGGTGATCCTTGGAAGAGCAATTATTGCCTTGACCCCTTTTTTTTGAGAAATAGACATCGCTTCAGTCAGATTTTTTTTGTTCCAAGAAAAACCCGGAATAAAACTCTCTCCTCCAAAAATAACTTTCTGAACCCCAATAGCTAATGCTTGTTTTAAAATCTCAATGTTTCCTGCATAAACCGTAAGAAAAGAAGGACCAAAACGGTTATGCTCTTCTGCATTATTTTCTCCATCACTCCTTACGTTCTTGACAACAATGGGCTGATGATGGAAAGGGATTAAGATCTTCTGGCTTAAGAGCTCAACCGCTTCTCTTCTTACCTGATTCAATTGACTAAATGGCAAAATTGCTTCTCCCTCAATTTCTATGGAAAAATCTTTCACCAGAAATGGGGTCTCCCCTAGTCTCGTCAGATGGTTCCTGAGCGTTTCCTCAGTTAAAGGATGTTTTTCGGCAACACTGGCTTTTCCCGAAGAATAAACTGTTACCGTATAATCTAACGCCTTCATCATTAACATAAGTGGTTCTTCGGGAGCGATGCGCGCTTTCATTTCGCAAGGAAGCTTAGAGAAAGGATAATCATTTCTCATCATCTGTTGTATGTTTTGTTCCAATCGTCGGCAAGAAGTTAAAAAAACACGGTCGCCTGGCTTAACCCGATCTGGCAGTGAAAACCACGCTCCCACACCGGCCGGCGCAGAATTAACTTTCTCTTCAGAAACAATTAGATCCTCAACGATCGTTCCTACCCTACCACCAACTTTGACCCAGACTTCAATACCGTCTCCTTCTCCTATCTCTTCCTCCAAGGCAACCAAACATCTTTTTCTTTTCAGATCATAATCTTTAACCCGACCGATAAACCTCCCTCGATTACTAGGACGGACAGGGCTCATTAAATCTGGCCCTAGATCTCCATAAAAGTACCCGGTAGAAAATCCCCTGTTAAAAACAGTCTCCAATTCTTTCCATTCTTCCGGTTCAACCCTAAATTGGTCAGGAGATTCGGCTAAGCGGTCTAATGCTCTTCGATAAGTTTTTACTACTGTGCCAACATATTCAGGTCCTTTCATCCGACCTTCAATTTTTAAAGAACTAACCCCAGCTTCGATTAAATCTGGGATCGAAGCGAGTAGACACAGGTCCTTAGGCGAAAGCAGATGTCTTCCGTTTTCTGGAACCGAGGAAGGCTGTAGCTTTTGATTTTCCTGGAGTAAAGTATAGGTTAAACGACACGGTTGAGCGCAGCGACCACGGTTTCCACTGCGACCACCAATTAAACTACTAAAAAGACAGGCTCCAGAATAAGCCAGACATAGGGCTCCATGAACAAAGACTTCAAGTTCAACTTGGTTTTCTTCATGAATCGCCTTAATCTCATCGAACGTAAGCTCCCGGGAAAGGATTACTCTTTCTACTCCAAGTTCTTGAAGAAAATGAACTCCCGCGCTATCATGAATAGTCATTTGTGTGCTAGCGTGCACAGGTAAATCAGGCCACAACTTCCGGATTAAATATAACACTCCCAAATCTTGAATAATAATGGCATCAGTTCCAATTTTATAAAGATGATTAATAAAATTTAATAAGTCTCCGATTTCCTCCTGTTTAATTAGAGTATTAACCGTAACATAAAGTTTTCTTCCTCTTAAATGAAGGTAATCGGCAGCTTTATTTAGCTCCCCCTGACTAAAGTTTGCTGCCGACTGACGGGCGCTAAAAAGCTTCCCTCCTAGGTAAACCGCATCTGCTCCAGCAGCGACTCCTACCTTAAGTGTTTCCCAATCCCCGGCCGGAGCTAACAATTCCGGCAAGACTAGTTCAGTTGTCATCATCCCCACCGCTTTACGTCTCATATTTTTTTTATATATTATACTCACCTTTCGCATCCCTTGGTTTTTACTAGACTTTTAGCTGCCATTTACTGTTAAAACTTGATTTAGCTCGACTTTTACTTGGCGGGTGCGAATTTTCTTGGTAACTTAAATTTTGTGACAGCCTTTTTAATATAAATCAAAGGTATCAACATGACTTTTCTTACATACCGGACAGATCGTTGTTGGAAAAACCGGCTCCTGATCCGTCCAAATTTCACACTTTGTACCGGTAGTAAAGGTTTTTCCATCCCAAGGACACCGTCGATAAAACAAATGAAATCCTTCAAAGGTTTGGCATCCATCGCTTTGTCTTCCACAAACTGTACATTCAAAAAGAGGGAAATAAAAAAGGCCTTTCTTAACTGGCCCTTGATACCGAACCTCTCCTCCACAAGCGATACAGGTACTCCCATCTAGATCTTCGTATCTAATTTTTCGCAACTGTAATCCCTCTGGAGTTATAAACAGCTTAGGAACATTAGCTGGTAAAGCTCTTTCTTGGAGAAAATAAAGAAATGGCGCCAGTTTTAAGACATCCCTAGCCAGCGTCGATTCAACTAAAGGTTTTTGTATAAACTCCCACTGGAGAGAAGAAAGAAATAACAAAATTAAAACCCAAACCAGTAACACCTTTAAAGCTCCAAACAAAGCTCCAGCCAAACCATCAATTGTTGACAGGGACGAATTGTTGGTCATACTTTTCCATTTTTTTGAAAGCAGCGCTGCGACCGCACTTATTCCAACCATAATCAGAATAAACCCTAGAATCCCCCCAAGATTTTCTGAGATTCTAAGCCAATCAGCCAGGTAAATCCCAAGTTTATCATAAAAATAGAAAGCTAAAATTAAAGCGGTAATCGAACCAAGCAATCCAAATAACTGCTGCACAAATCCACTTTTAAATCCACGGTATATATATATTAGCAAAGAGATAATGATTGCCCAATCTAAAAAGGCTAAACCATCCATTGCCGCTTTCCTCCAACCTTGCAAAAAAAAGCTATTTTGCCTCTTGTATTAATCTTTCCAGGTTCTCATGTTCTATACGAAGTTTTACCATTTCATCCGCAAATTGTAACGCCACTAAGATCGCCAACTGAGTTTTTGATAATTTAGCATCACCATGGGCTTGTTGGATGGATTCAATCTTCAACTCAATACTCTGAACCAGTTGAGTTATATACTCAGGAGACTCTCGTCCCATAACATTGTATTCATCGCCCATGATATTAATGGTCACTCGATTGAGGATCTCCTGTTCGGCTTTTTGAGTTAACACCAGACGACACCACCTAAAAACATTACTTTTTATATATTAGACAAAAAAAAAGAAAACTCCTTCTTCTTAAAAGGAGTTAGTTATCAAAAAATAGAGGAAACCAGAATCTTTTCCTTGTTTCTTTAGGCATTTTAAAATTAAACCCAACCAGCTCATCGTTTATAACAAGATAACAATATTCCCCATGTATTTCTTTAATGATTTTTTCAATGGACTGCAGTTTTCCGTGTTGGTGAGCATAGTAGTCTACCATTTGAGAATTAGAAAAAAGAGGCTGTCTAGCATTTCCTTTGACTTCGAAAAGATAATAGTTCTGCTCCTCTTTAATATTTATCTCTATACGATGATCATCAGTTACAATCGTTTTTTCTCTTTCAATAAAATATTGTAATACTTCCTTTAGTATTTGATATATTTGAATCGCATTTTTTATTTTAGAAAGCGATGTTCCGCTTTTTGCCGTAATCTTAATCCCATTTTCTCTGGCTTTAATTTGTTCTGAAATAAGTAAGGAGGCCAAAATTGGATTTTCCCCACAATCAAAATCATCTGCCACTGGCATCTCTGCTAATATTTGATCAATATATTCAGTTATCTCACTCGTCTTTCTACATTCAACCAAGGATTTAATTACTTGAAGATAATTACGATATTCTCGCTGTTTGGAAAAGATCGTCTCCAGTAAGTAGTTGCTTTGGTCCTCTTGCCTTTTTTGCTGTTCCTTGTTTATTGTTACCCTAAGTCTTAAGAAAACAAGAAACGTTATACAAATAAGCAGCCACTCAGAGATAAATATCCATAAGTTGTAATTATTAGAGTTGATAAGGATATAATAAATTATTGCTAAAAAATAATAAGCAATAAACAGAAAAAACACATAAAATATTAAACTAAATGATTTTGATCTTACCTTTTCCTTGGGTGATTTACGTTTACGTAAAATTAAAATCATTATAATTGGGATAATTATCTCAATTAAACTCCCTACAATAATTCCCACTGGCTTCGAAAATATTAATTTTAGATCACTAATTAATAATGGTTGTCCAAAAAGAAACATACTAACAATTGACATAAAAAACGATATTAAGGCTGTAAAAAAAGTTTTTACTACATTTACTCCAGTTATAATCTTTAAGAAAAGGGTTAATAATATTAATGTAGTAAAAAAATACAAGTATTCTGGAATAATGTTTTTGCCAAAAAGACTATAGATTACTCCGATCGTTGCCCAAGGAAAAATAATTTTACGGATCTTGAAAGAATTATTATTAATAATCAAACCTAACTTAATAATTACTATCCAGTTTACTAAATAGGCCATTATAATAAAAAACAATGTTAAATACAACTGCTCTTTCATTATTTGAAAATAGATATCTTTTGGCAAAAAATAATACACCTCACCTTAATATGTTTTAAAAAAATGTTTAATTTTTAAATGATAATTGGACGTATGTTATTAAACATACGTCCTTCATAGAATTAGGTCATCTTATAAAACAAATTATTTTTGTGGTATTTCCGGTTGATAGAACCAAATTAAACACGCCGCACTCATGCTACAGGTGGCCAGTACGGCTAATAACGATAAGACTACTGACAAGATCCGTTTTTTCACTTGATTCACCTCTCTTCTTATATTCTGACTAAACCCTTAAACCGATCCAGCCCGCTTTCTAACCTTTCCAAAACGATAGCCATAGGTCTTATCAAATTTATAACTTGAAATATTGCTCCATAAAATAGTTCATTCACTCCTTTAGCTTCCGGCCACCGTAGACAAAGAAAGAGCACAATCATGATTATTCCCCTGGAAAGCCAGGCCAAACAGGTTCTATGTTTGGGAGCAAGAGGTTTGCCTTTAGCCTCTAGTGGAGAATTTCTCCATATTGTGATTAGCAAGCAGGTAAAGATCATTAGTTGCAAAACCAGCGGAAATCTATTTAGAGGAAACAACCGCGCTACATAGCTAAGAATTACTGCGACAATGGCTCCAGCAATGGCGCAACGCAGAGGAGTGCTTAGATGTAATCCCCCCATAAAGATCTTTAGCGCCGCTGCAGTGATCGTTATTAAAAAAGCTGTTCTTAACACGCCAAAAAACAGGGAGAGCATAACAATAAAGAAAAGGGAGAGGAGCATCGAAAGTAAACTTTCTAAAATATACCTAACTAAAGCAATTTTATAGCGATCCGTTTCACCAGTAATCAGGGAGAGACCTTCCGCCCAATTGCTCGCCCATTTTTTTAATAACATCTTCAACCGCTCCTTAGGTTTCTTACTTTTTATATCGTCATTTTTTATCATGACTTAATAAAGATATTTGCATTTTTTACCATACTTTGCTTATAAATGACAGATCAGCTGATAGATTGGGGGTTGAATTACCAAAAAATATTCCCCCCTCTTTTCAATAATAAACCATAAAAAAGAGGGGGGAATATTTTTTATCTTCTATTTTTTATTTTCTTTACCCACGGAATAGTTAGGTTGTTCGAATTTGGGCTTCTAAACGGTTAGCAGCTTCCTTAATTATCTCTTCCATAATAGAATTAACCTCTTCATCCTGTAAGGTGCGCTCTTCTATCCTGAAAATTAAAGAAAAAGCCATACTACGATAACCAGAGGGAATTTTATCGCCCTGATAGATATCAAAAAGTCTTGCGGACTCAAGTTTCTCCTTCCCAATTTGACGAAAAAGGTTAATAATCTCCCCAACCTTCACTTTCTCAGGTAAGATTAAAGCAAGATCTCTAAGGATTGGCGGAAATTTAGGTAAGGGTTTAACCATAATCACCTCTTTCTCTGCTACCTCCCATAGTTGCTGTAAATTAATTTCAAAAAGCACTACAGATGAAGTTAGGTTAAATTCCATTTTAACCTTGGGATGAACTTCCCCAACCACGCCCAAAAATTTCCCCGTAGACTCCAAAAAAGCGGTTCGTCCGGGGTGCATTATTGGATGTTCCCCCCGACGAAACCTTACATCCTTAATCCGCATACAATTAAGGACTGTTTCAAGTAGACCTTTACCATCATAAAAATCAACTTCTCTACTACTTTGGCTCCAAGTAGGTTCAAAATATTTCCCACTTAAACCGCCCGCGAGATAAGTGGGTTCCTTAGGAAGACCATCTTCGCTTGTCGGATGATAGACATGGGCGATCTCAAACAGCTGGAGATCATGGAGATTTCGTTTTGCATTATAACTTAAGCTTTCCATGACCCCAGTCAGCAAAGTAGTACGCAGCAATGAACCCTCTTCGCTAAGGGGCACTTTCATCCTTACCGCATTCCGTAAACGATGGTCAACTGGGATATTTAAACGCTCAAACATTTTTTCTCCATGAAAACTATAGGTTTTAATCTCACTTAAGCCCAATCCTAATAAAATTTCGCGTGCTTTTTCTCTGAACTCTTGTTCCGGGGATAGTTTCCCAACTATATTAGCCGCCGGATAAGTCGCCAATATTTGATTATAGCCATAGATCCGCGCTACCTCTTCTGCTAAATCTGCTTCGCCTTCAATATCTAGTCGGTAGGAAGGAGGCAGAATTTTGTGCCTACCATCATCTGTTTTCTCCTCTAGCTTGAAATTAAGGCGTTTAAAGATCTCCATCATATAAGAAGCCTCTAATTCAGTGCCTAAAAGAGCATTAATTTTTTCAGGTCTGAACCAGATTTTTCTAGGCACGAGTGGTTGGGTATTAAGATCAATAATCCCTTCAGCTACTCGCGCAATCTGTAACTTCTGAGCCAAATGAGCAACCCGATCTAAAGCTAGAGGAACCGTTTCTGGATCAAGTCCTTTCCCAAAACGGATCGCCGCTTCGGAACGAATAGCCAGAGCTTGAGCTGTACGTCGGATACTAACCGGCAAAAAATATGCTGACTCTAAAAAGACTGTATCTGTAGCGCCTGAGACTTCACTCTGATAGCTACCCATCACTCCGGCAATACATTGAGCATGGTAAGGATCGGCGATCACCAACTGACCACCACTAAGAGTTCTTTCTTCCCCATCTAAGGTAGTAATAACCTCATTTTTCCTCGCCGGTCGCACAATGATCTTCTGCTCTTTAAGCTGTTTAAGATCAAAGGGATGGAGCGGTTGGTTTAACTCTAGCATTACATAGTTAGTTAAATCAACCAAGTTATTAATGGACCTCATTCCGGCTGCTAATAACCTTGCTTTAAGCCATAATGGGGATTCTCCAACTTTAACATCAAGAAAAACTCTCCCTGCGTACCTGGGACAGAGTTCCGGATCTAAGACCTCCACGGTAGCAAAATTAGTAATCGCTTCTCTTATTTCATTTACCGCGCAAGCTGGTAACTTTAAATTAACGCCAGTTAGAGCAGAGACTTCCCTTGCTATTCCAAGCATTCCATAACAATCCGCCCGGTTAGGAGTTAATTCTATCATTAAAACATAATCATCCAATCCTAAGATCGAAGCTAAATCAGCTGTTAAGTCTGTATTCGCAGGTAAAACCAGTATTCCCTCAGATTTTCGAGCAAGTCCTAATTCTTCCTCAGAACAGAGCATTCCCTGGGAAACTATACCATGAAACTGAGTTTCGTCAATCTCACGTCCATCAGGAAGAGTAGAACCTGGCAAAACCAACGGAACTTTATCTCCACTTTTCAGGTTTTTGGCAGCTGTTATTATCGTTATTTCCCCATCAGTGACTTTAACTTGGCAGATTAATAAATTATCTGCCTGGGGATGAGGCTGGATATCAATGATCTTGCCAACTTTAAGAGAGTCGTAGGAAGCTCTTAAGTTAATAATCTCCTCAACCTCAATTCCGGCCATCGTTAATTTCTCACCGAGTTCGTTGGGGCTGAGTTCAATCGGAACATATTCCCGCAACCAGTTATAAGAGACTCTCAATGGTCATTCCCTCCCTTACTGAAATTGTTGTAGAAAACGAAAGTCATTCTCGTAAAAATGGCGAATATCTGAAATCCCATAACGAAGCATCGCTATACGCTCTACTCCCATGCCAAAAGCAAACCCAGAGTAAACATCGGGATCATATTTAGCCATTGAAAGGACTTTCGGGTGTACCGAACCTGCGCCCAAAATCTCAATCCACCCTGTGTTTTTGCAAATACGACAGCCTTTTCCTTGACAACCACAAGAAACATCTACCTCGGCACTGGGTTCAGTAAACGGAAAGAAACTTGGCCTCAGTCGAACTGTTCGCTCTTCGCCAAATAGTTTTTGCGCAAACACTGTTAAAATCCCTTTTAAATCTCCAAAGGTTACATTTTTGTCCACTAATAACCCTTCGATCTGATGGAAGATTGGAGAATGGGTGGCATCCAGCGCGTCGCGACGATAAACTCTCCCCGGAACAATGATCCTGACGGGTTGCGGGTAGATTTTTTCCATAGTTCTAACTTGCACTGGAGAGGTATGCGTCCGCAACAAAATTTTATCAGTAATATACAACGAGTCATGCATCTCTCTCGCCGGATGCTCTGGAGGAATGTTGAGAGCTTCAAAATTATAAAAATCCAATTCTACTTCAGGACCTTCCGCCACCGAGAAACCCATCCCCAAAAAGGTAGCGGTAATTTCTTGAATAATCAACTGCAAAGGATGCGGATGGCCCCGCCGGGGTCTTCTTCCAGGAAGCTCCACATCTATCCTTTCCCTCTCTAATTTAGCTGTTTCTTCTAGGGTTTGGAGTTCCTGCGCGCGAGTGGTCAAATACTCCTCCAACTTTTGTCGGACATTGTTAATCATTTTTCCAAAAAGTGGTCGTTCTTCGGGAGCAAGATTTCCCAGTAACCGAGAGTGCTTGGTAATCAAACCTTTCTTTCCAAAAAACTTAAGGCGGATGTCAGATAATTCCTGAGAGGAGAGAGCTTCTTTAGCCTCCTTAAGACCCTTTTCTAATATGTCTTTGAGTTCAGTCTGCATTTATTAACCTCCTTCCAAATCTGTAAACAAAAATTTTACGTTTGATTTAAATCACTTACTGGTTTAGTGGAAGCCGCGTGAATAACTTGTTAACTCACCGGCTTTAATTTTTACTACTTATGGTACGGGGCCGTAGTTCGCGTTAGAGACTACTCAGTATAAAACAAAAACCTTCCGACCCATAACAAGGGACGAAAGGTTACTTCCGCGGTACCACCCATTTTAGTCAAAAAGACTCCGCTTATCGATACTTGAAAACATTCAACTATCTTCTCCGTTAACGGTGGAGAACCGGCTTAGCCTACTATTAATTTCAGCTAGCAACTCCAGAATGAACTTCAACCGCATTCCCGGGGAATGTTCTCAATTATCCATTCCTCCCTGTACCGTTCATAGCGGTTACTCTTTTCCTTCCTCGTTTTTATCCACTCTTCTACTTTAATTGAGATTAATAAGTTCCTTATATAACAGATAGGCTGTGATCGACCCAGTAATCTCAAAAAGTTTCCAGAAAAACTCTGCGGAAAGGATCATAAAACCCCTCCCCTTCCATTATTCTGGTCGAAACTGCCCGCCATTTATTCACATTATAGCATAAGCCCTTCCACTTTACAAGTACCTTGCCTCTTCAAAAATTATACTAAAATCGGGATAATTTGAAAAATCAAATCCGGGCAAGAAAAAAAGCAGGTATACCTGCAATTCCGAACATTTAATGGTGGGGAGGAGCGGACTCGAACCGCTGGCCTCTACGATGTCAACGTAGCGCTCTAACCAACTGGGCTACCCCCCCTGAAGCGAAGTTAATGATAACATAAAATAATTGAAAAGTCAATAAGTAAGTTTCAGCTATGTAGTTATTCTATGATAATGTCGATAACGTCACCTTAAGATGCTAGTCGCAAGTTATCTATAAAACCCTTTTTAAAAATTCCTTAAATTATTTCTAGAAAAGGGTTGCTTTTTGATCATAAATTTGGTAATATATAAACACGTTACTTGGAAAAAAGCTGCCAAGGAGCGTAGAGCTCATTAGACGTAAGGCGCCTTCGACTTCTGTTGCTCGTTTCCCTCTTGACCACGCCGGCAGTCAGAGGAGAAAATCGGTTTTATTTAACTTACTTAAATTATTAACATTTGCCACCAAAAGGTGGCTCTTTTATTTTATAGATTTAAGATGATTGCGCTCTCTGCTTATATTTTTCCGCTAATTGCTTATAATAATAAAACAAAAACATCATCACAGGAGATAAGATGAGTTCTTTTCGTATTGATCTTCATGTCCACACCAGAGAATCTAGTTTTTGTGGAAAAACTAATGGCTCCATCGTAGCCGAATTATATAAAAAAGCCGGTTACGACGGATTAGTCATTACCGATCATTATAATAAATCTTTTTTTCGCCGATTCCCGAAGACTACTTCCTGGGAAAAGAAAATCGACCGTTTTCTCCTCGGATACTATGGCGCCTTAGAAAAAGGTAATCAGATTGGACTAAAAATATTCTTGGGAATTGAACTTAAATTTGACGACTCTCCCCGAGAGTTTCTAATCTATGGTATTGATGAATCATTTCTTAAAGCATACCCTGAATTATATAAGTTAGGTTTAGAAAAATTTCGTAAACTAACTAAGGAATTAGCTCCTTCCTACGAAATCCTTATTTATCAGGCTCACCCTTTTCGCCCAGGTATAACTCCTGTAGAGCCAGACCTCATTGATGGAATCGAAGTCTATAATGGAAACCCCCGTCAAAATTCCAATAATAAATTAGCGTTTTCTTTTGCTAAAAAAAATAACTTGAGGAAAATCTCCGGTTCTGATTTTCATCGCCTTACCGACTTAGCCCGAGGCGGAATGATTTTAACCCAAAAAATTGAAGATTCCCGCGATTTAGTACAGTTGTTAAAGAAAGAAAGGGAGATCCAGTTAATCACCAACTTTTATACTCCCCTTTCTTTCTTAAAACTACTAACCAGTCTTGCCAATCTAGCTAAAAAGTTTAGAGGTATTAAATCGCCCCGATGTGGTCCGTTGCGCTAATTTACTATTTTCTGGCCAATTCACGCCAACCAATATCTGAGCGGTAGTAGGCGCCTTGAAAATTAATTAGATTGGCCCCTTGATATGCTACTTTTAGGGCTGCTGGCAAATCTGAACCCAAGCCCACCAAGTTAAGTACTCTACCACCGGCCGTCCTCCATTTTCCCCTTTTGCTCTTCGTTCCAGCGTGAAAAATCAATAGATTATGAATGTTTTCCGCAGCTGCTAATCCAAAGATTTCTTTCCCCACCTCGTAAGACCCTGGATAACCTTCGGAAGCCAGAACTACACAGGCTGATGCGCCCTTTTTCCAGTCCAGACGCTGGAGATGGAGCTCTTGATGTAAAGTTGCCTGCATTAGTTCGACTAAATCATTTCGGAGTAAAGGAAGAATCACCTGTGCTTCGGGGTCTCCAAACCTAACATTAAACTCAATTACTTTAGGACCAGAATCAGTGAGCATTAGACCCGCATAAAGGATCCCTACATAGGGATACCCTTCATTAGCCATCCCCTTAATAACCGGTCGTAAAATATCCTCTTCTACTTTAGTCAGAAGCTCGGGCGTAAGTACGGAAGCAGGCGCATAAGCACCCATTCCCCCTGTATTAGGCCCATGATCACCAACAAAGACTCTTTTATGATCCTGTGCCGGAATTAATGGTAAAATATGAGTCCCATCTGAAATCGCCAGCAACGAAACCTCTTCTCCGTAAAGCCTCTCCTCCACCAGGACTACCTTGCCAGCATCTCCATATAATCTCTGTCCCATAATCTGATCGACAGCTGTTTGTGCCTCTGCGATTGTATCAGTAACAATTACTCCTTTACCAGCAGCTAGACCATCAGCCTTAATCACTAAAGGAGAATTTACCGCTTGAATGTAATCCATTGCGTCAGTAAGCTGATCAAAAACTTCAAACCTAGCTGTAGGGATCCGATACTTAGTCATAAATCTTTTAGCAAATACTTTGCTACTCTCAAGCCGGGCCGCCTGATAGGAAGGTCCGAACATAGCGACTCCTCTCCGGGAAAAAGCATCAGTAATCCCCAGCGAAAGGTAAACCTCAGACCCAACTACCGCAATATCAATCTTGTTCTCTTCAGCCCAGTCAGCTAATGCTTCGACACTATTACTATCTACCATTACTGGTTCAGCTAAAGCCGCCATCACATCACTTCCAGGAGCAGCATAAAGCTTCTCCACCAATGGACTCTGAGCAATCTTCCAAGCTAAAGCATGTTCCCGGCCTCCCGAGCCAATAATCAAAATGCGCATTTAGAAACCACCTGTCTTTTTTGGAGTAATCGTTAGATCTTAAGTGTATAAAACCTTGAAGCTTAATTTAATTTTCATTCTTCAGGTGCCCCAGCTTTGCTAGGGGCTTGCTAACCGACCTGACTCTGATTTTCATCGCTTCATATGTGCGAGCGGTTGCCCGTTTAAACAATTCTACTTAGAAAATACATCTCGCAGCTCGTAACTCGTCACTCGTCGCTCGCATGAATGATCGCCTTTGCGACTGTAGATCCCAAAATCCGGCGCT
>DHOO01000030.1:8377-21239 GCA_002409975.1 Firmicutes bacterium UBA5388 | reverse complement strand
TAGCCAGCGTGAGCGACTACCTTGAAAATACTTTCGAAACTCGCTTTATAACCCCTGATCCTGGGGGTTTTTATTATCCTAAACATTAACATTAAGTTAACAACAATCGTCTGTTTATGCCGGATTTCCTTAAGAAAAGGTAAGAGCGGAAAAAAAGTAGCATTCTTTAGCTTTATTGCCAATTTTCATGGAAATAGTATCAAAGTCACAGATTGACGAAAGGTAAAAGTGATTTTAAAATAGACTACATCATACATAAAGTTACAGGCATGATCAAGGAGGTAATTATGTTTTTTAGGCGAACGATAAAAATCACTGTGTTGGCTTTGGTTTTATTTTTCCTAACTTCTCCGGCGGTAATCGATTTTTTCACAGGCAACCATAGCCAAAGACTGGCCAGTGATCCGATCTTAAAAATAGAAGGTTTTATTCTTGCCCATCATCCGGGGATTCTAAGAAAGGATCTTGAGGAGATTACGGTTGCGGTTTTAGAAGCCAGTTCTAAGTATCAGATCGATCCCTATTTAATTCTGTCCTTAATTGCTGCGGAAAGTAGTTTTCGGAAAACTGCGGTTTCTCGGAAAGGAGCAAGGGGTTTGACTCAACTGATGCCGGATAAGTGTCACGATTTTGACTGGAGGGAGATAAAACCAAATGTCTTTCGCGGTACGGAGTACTTCCAGCAACAATTGGAGAGGTTTGGGACGATTCCGGTAGCCTTGGCGGCTTACAACGCAGGTCCCACCCGGGTCGCCAGCTCGAAAGAATGGCCTAGAGAGACTAGGCTCT
This sequence comes from Firmicutes bacterium UBA5388, assembly GCA_002409975.1. Classification (GTDB taxonomy): domain Bacteria; phylum Bacillota; class UBA4882; order UBA10575; family UBA10575; genus UBA5388. The sequence goes on along the minus strand of DHOO01000030.1, from coordinate 20,450 downwards.
ATGTCAAGAAAGTAACCGGGTATTATGAGGGGTTAACGAGTCGCAGTAATTAACCTTCGGTTTTTATTCCCCCCTGATGATGGTCCCTCCCCCAACTACCCGCTCCTCATCATAGAGGACCAAGGCTTGCCCCGGGGTGATCGCCCTTTGAGGTTGGTCAAAAGTACAGAGTAAGGTGGACGGCTCAACCATCCGGATCGAACAGGGCGCCGGTGGGTGGCTATAACGGATTTTAGCTGTTACTCGCATTGTTTCCTCTAGTTTATCAAAAGGCATAAAGTTTAAATGGTTAGCGTAGACCTTGTGTTGGAAGACATCCTCATTGTCTCCGACTAATATTTCATTGGTTTCCGGACGGATTGCGATCACATAAAGGGGTTTGTCAGCAGAAATGCCGAGCCCCTTACGTTGCCCTACAGTATAATGGATGATTCCTTTATGTTGTCCCAGGCTTTGTCCCTGCTGATCAATAAAATTCCCGGGACTAGCGGGGAAGGTGGTATGCTCCTCAATATAACGGCCGTAGTTATGATCGGGAATGAAACAGATCTCTTGGCTGTCTGGTTTGGTGGCCACCACCAGCCCAATATCTTGGGCGATTTGACGCACTTCGTCTTTAGTATAATCACCTAACGGCATCAGTGTATGCGCTAACTGGTACTGGGTTAGATTATAAAGAGCATAGGTCTGATCCTTAGTCAGGGTCGCCGCTTTTTTTAAGAGAAAACGCTTAGTTTTCTCCTCTTTACTAATCCGGGCATAATGACCGGTGGCGATATACTCCGCTCCTATTTGGAGCGCCTTGCGAAGCAGGGATTCCCATTTAACATAGCGATTGCAAGCAATACACGGGTTGGGAGTCCGACCTTGTTTGTATTCCGCTAAGAAATACTTAATCACCCGCTCTTCAAACTCATCCCGGAAATTAATTGTATAATGGGGGATCCCTAACTGCTGACAGACGTGACGGGCATCTTCGACCGCGGATAATCCGCAACACCCGCCGGCTTCATCGGGGGGAGTATCGTCCGGCCAGATCTGCATGGTCATGCCGATTACTTCATAACCATCTTGTTGTAGGAGGTAAGCGGCTACTGAGCTATCGACGCCCCCCGACATGCCTACTACTACTTTAGTTTTGGCGTTTTTACAGTCCAAAGTTTGCTCCTTATTCTTCAATCGATTTCTCCTCGGGTTCCTCAGTAGTTGATTCCGGTGGCTTTAGACCTTCGATGGTCAGCTGATTTTTTTGAGCGTAATCCCATAATGCCGCTTGTAAAGCCCTTTCGGCTAGACAAGAGCAATGCATTTTTACTGGGGGCAACCCGTCTAAAGCTTCAGCTACCGCTTGGTCAGTAATCTTCAACGCCTCAGTAATTGATTTACCTTGCACCATTTGGGTCATCATAGTGCTGGTAGCGATGGCCGCGCCACACCCAAAGGTTTTAAATTTGGCCTCGGTAATGATATTATCCTCAATTTTTAAATAAATTTTCATAATATCGCCGCATCGGGGATTACCGACTGTGCCTACGCCGTCAGCATCTTCAATCTCCCCAATATTTTTAGGGTTCATAAAACAATCGATCACCTTTTCACTGTACATGCGCTCACCTCATAATAGATAAGTTTTTATGAATGTTTCCGTAAAAAATCCTCATACAATGGGGACATTGCCCGTAACTTCTGGACGAAGGGCGGTAATTTTTCTAATAAGAGATCTACTTCTTCCCTGGTATTATCTTCTCCCAGGGTAAAGCGGATTGAACCATGCGCTTGTTCATGGGGAAGTCCTAAAGCGAGAAGAACATGGGATGGATCCAGAGAACCGGAAGTACAGGCTGAACCGCTGGAGGCGGCGATCCCCTCGAAATCTAATAAGAGTAAGAGAGATTCTCCCTCGATAAAGTCGAAGGAGAAATTAACATTATTCGGCAGACGCTGTTCGCGGTGACCATTCAACCGGCAAAAAGGGATGCGCTTATAAATGCCGTTAATCAGCTGGTCTCGGAGCGCCTTAATTTTAGTGTTTTTTCTTTCCAAATTCTGATAGGCAAGGTCCATTGCGGTGGCTAACCCCACAATACCTGGAACATTCTCGGTTCCGGCCCGTCGTCCCCGCTCCTGACCTCCGCCGTGGAGCAGAGAAGGAATTTTAATTCCCCGCCGGAGATAAAGGGCGCCTATGCCCTTCGGGCCGTAAAACTTGTGACCGGAGAGGGAAAGGAGATCGATGTGTTGCCGGTTCACATCGATGGGGATCTGTCCTACGGCTTGAACAGCATCGGTATGGAAGATCACCCCGTGTTCTTTCGCGACTTTTCCGATCTCTGCAATGGGCATGATCGTGCCGATTTCATTATTAGCGTAGATAATCGAGATCAGAATGGTATCTGTTTTGATGGCCTTTGCTACTTGTTCCGCGGTAACAAGTCCGTTTTCATCCACATCAAGGTAGGTCACTTCAAAACCTTGGCTCTCTAAATACTGACAAGTATGGAGAACAGCATGATGTTCAATTTTGGTAGTAATCAGATGGTTACCTTTTTCTTTCAAGGAGGAGGCTATTCCTCTGAGCGCCCAGTTATCAGACTCCGTTCCCCCTGAAGTAAAAAAAATCTCATTTGGTTGCGCCCCTAACAGTTGGGCAACAACCCTTCGAGCATTATCAATCGCTTTTTTATTTTCTTGAGCCAGTTTATAGACACTGGAAGCATTACCGTACTTTTCGGAGAAATAAGGTAACATGGCTTCTAAAACTTCTGGTTTGACGGGAGTGGTAGCGGCATGGTCAAAATAGATCATCTTCTTTAAACGCTCCTTCCTTTAAACAGTAACATGTTGAAGAGAATGACGGACTTGGCACTGGATACTCGTTTTAAAAATAGGCTTCAGATGAGCGGCGAACAAGAGTGGCTGGTACGAGAGAGGTGGTTATGCATTTTCCTCAGAAAAACAGGGTTTCTTAATCCCCAGTTATTTAGTAGGAATACCAAAATCAGAATAACATTCTCTTTCTTCTTTGTCAACGCTTTTTATGTTTAAATTTTATACGACTTAGAAAATGCCGCTTATGGTTCGTCGCTATTTTCATACTTTCATGCGTTTTTGGCTATTTAATCTTTTCGCTGCGGCATTCCTCAGGGGCTAAATCTCTTAAACCTTTATATAACGGGTGCCTGAGATGATGATCATTAGTTACTTCCAGATACTCGACCTCGCAGACCAATCGCGGGTCAAGCCATTGGACTTGTCCTAAGGAGAGCTTTAGCGGGAGCGTTAGTGGGGAAGAATTGGTGATTGATGGGGAAAAGAGGGTAAGAAGATGGTTGATCTCTGCTTGTGAAAAACCGGTTCCCACCAGCCCATAGGAGAGCAAAGCGTGATCGGTGTAAGCCCCGATGACGAGAGCAGAAAGATCTTCTCGACCTTGCGGATTAGTGGTATAACCACAGATAACAAAATTGGCGCTTTTGGTTATTCTCGATTTTTTCCAGGTGGGACTTCTTTTCCCCGGAAGGTAAGGACTATTTTTTTCTTTACCGATTATGCCCTCCAGACCCAGGGCGGCGATTTGTGAATATAAAGCGCGCCCTTGTTCGGGAAGGGCTTCACTAATGATTATATGTTGAGCAGGAATAAGCAAAGAATTAAGAAGTTCCCGTCTTTGATACAATGGTAGGTGGATGATTGATTGGCCTTCACTATATAGGAGATCGAAAACTATGTAGAGCACTGGATTTGCGGTCATTCCATATTTAATGCTCTGCCCGGAGGTAGCATGCATTCTGCTTTGTAAGCGCAGAAAACTAGGTTTGCCTCCTTCCAGGACAATGATCTCTCCATCCAGAACAGCGCCGGCTTTTCGGATCTGTTGATGGATGGCGCTAAGCTCCGGGTATTGAAAAGAGATATTACGAAGGTTCCTGCTTTGTAAACGAGTGGTAGTAGCTAAAAAAGACAGACAGCGCAAGCCATCCCATTTAACTTCAAAAAAATAATCGGGAGAATCGAAAGGCGGAGCAGAGACTGCTAGCATCGGGGCGATCTGTTGAGGCAGTTTCATTTTATCCGGTCTTCTTTTTCCTTCTTTTTTTGACAGGAGTTTCTGCTTCCTTCTTTTCTGTCGCTTTGAGACTGGCACGGAGAGCTTCCATTAAATCAACGACCTTAGCGGTTTCCGGAGCAGTAGGAATCGCCACTTCTTCCCCGGCAATTTTGGACTGAATAATCTCCATTAGTTGAGCCCGGTATTCGTTGGTATATTTTTCCGGTTGAAAATGGGAAGAAAGGTTCTCAATCAAACTGTTGGCCATGCTGATCTCATTAGGGTGGAGTTCGGGTTCTTTGATCTGAGCGGTCAGGATCTCCGGAGGTCGGATTTCATCCGGGAAATACATGGTTTCCATGGTGAGTAGCGCTCCAAATAATCGGATACAGGCTAAAACAGATTTGGAGCGGATCATTACCCGGGCGATCGCGATTTTCCCAGTGTCTTGCATGGCTTTTTTTAAAAGAGCATAGGCTTTTTCACCACCGGGATTTGGTTCTAAATAATAACTGCGATCATAATATACAGGATCAATTTCGGAGAGAGCAACGAAATCAAGGATATCAATCGTCTTGGTGTTTTCTCCGGGAAGAAGCTGAAAGTCTTCATCTTTTAAGACTACATAGCGCCCTTTTTCATATTCATAACCGCGGACGATTTCATCGGCGCTGACTTCAACTTGACAGACCGGGCAATATTTCCGATACTGAATTGGGGTTTTACAGGAAGCATGAAGTTGGTTAAAGTGAATATCTTTCCGCTCAGTGGCTGTATACATTTTAATCGGGATGTTGACCAACCCAAAACTAATGGCCCCTTTCCACAAAGTGCGCATGGTTTTTACCTCCTATTAGCTTGTTACGGTCTCTCGTCGCTTAAGTGAAAGAAGCCTATGCTTTTAGCGAGTGACCAGTGACGAGCCTTGGATATAGTATCCCCGAAGCTAGTTAAATCTTAGTTAGATCTTTAGATAAAAAAAGCCGGAAAATTCCGGCATTAAAATTCGGGTTAGAAGTTTATACACAAAGCCTCATCGGGTATCCCCCGCTGGATCAAGGTTTCCTTGACTTTTGTAGGTTGTAAAACTGTCTTTAAATAATCAATGGCTTTCTTGGTTATCCCTCCGCCGCAAGTAAAAACGTCGATTGCTGCATAGCTACTTTCGGGGTAGGTATGGATAGAAAGGTGGCTTTCGGCAAGTAAGAGCAGACCAGTAAAACCCTGGGGTTCAAATTTGTGGGCTTTCTCCGCCAATATCGTCATATTGGCGTTTTTGGCGGCTTGACGAAGGGTTTTAATTAGGAAGTCGGCGTCATCAAGCAATTGGGATTCACAGCCCCAAAAATCCGCCAAAACGTGAGCACCTACAGTATCAAAAACTTTCATTCTACCTCACCTCACATCATTCTTAAATGGGTTAGGATGAACGTTTTGACCCATAAGCGCCCTGATTTCCCTTTACCCGATGATGCTTGCAGAAGCTTTCGGGATATATGTTAGATCAGGACTATGCAATTATTTGGGATGAACGTCTCTCCTCCTTCAGTGCTTATAAACAAGCTAATGATAGCAAACCCAACCCTAAAAGTCAATGCTTTAGAGTTGGGTGATTTTTAGACATAGTATGTGGTTAAATAGATGCCTAAGGTAATTTGCAATTCCCTCAATTAGATACTTTTCTTATAAACCCGGTAGGTTTTGTAATGAAGTCCGCCAGCCCCTTCGGCGTCGCGGCGCATTGGCGTATTCAGTTCGCCGATGGTTGAACCTTCTCCGTAAGTAAAACCGAGGGCTTTAGCTTTAAGAAGCAGTTGATAAAAGATTGTTCCGGAGACTCCTTTTTTCCGGAATTCAGGAATGACAAAGAGAACAAAAACGCGCGCTCCTGAGACTCGATGACGGTTTAAAAGAAACTTAGCCCAACCGATGGGGAAGAGACGACCGTTAAGTTTTGGTAAAACTTTATTATAATCTGGTAGTGAAATGGCGAAACCGATCGGTTTCCCTTTAAGGCTACGGGCGATGGGAATTAACTCCGGAATAGCAAAATCCTTTAATTGGTCGGCAATAACTTTAAGTTCCTCAAGGTTGGGGGGAACCAGGTCTTCCCAGTCTTCGGGCATGGCGCGGTCAATAATATATTTTATATCCTTTAACTCCGTATCTAACTGCGAGAGGTTAAGCGTTTTCACTTGAAAACCATATTTTCTCTGAGCGTAACTGACTACACGTTCGGTTTTTTTAGCATCTATAGTTTTTAAATCATAATAATAAGCATAGAGATCCAGATCTTTGATAAAACCGGCTTTTTCAAAATAGGTGGCATATTCCGGAGGATTATAAGAATTCATCATTACTGGGGGGGAGTTAAACCCCCAGATTAAAAGTCCACGAAGATCATCTCCCTTGGTAGGAGAGATTGGGCCTTTGATTTGGTTGATTCCTTTATTCAAAGATAAAAGCCATTCACAAGCATGATTGAGAAGAAGGACACCGGCTTTTTCGTTTCCAGCTTCGAACAGCGCAATGTAACCTTCGTTTCTACCTTTGGCTTGATTGAGGAGTTCATCAACGCCGACTAATAGGCGGCTTAAGGGTCGCCCTACTGAGTCGCGGCTAAGAAAGAGACGATAAGGACCTCTACTTAGTAATGAATTAAATCTAGGATCTAATTTCTTTTTGAGCTCATGAAGTAACGGGGGAACCCAATTAGGATCATTTTTATATATGCTCCGGGGTAACAACAGGAACTCCCGCATGTCGCTTCTGGTAAGCACAGGTTTAATGGAAATATTATCCATTAAGGCCCCTCCAATAACTTGTTTACTTTTTAAGGGCTTGTTGCGTTGTCGATTTAAATCACTTCGTGAGGCGAAAGGTTGTAATTCCCTCTTATAAGAAATTTATATTCATGTTACATCAATTATAAACATTTTGCCTTTTATGGTCAAACAGGGGATTTATGGGTTTATTTGCTGAGATCCGCTTTTTCTCTTCTAATTACTTCTTTAGAATCATAGTTTTTATCAGATTAAGAAATTACCTTTTTTAAGAAACTGCCTAACTTATTTATTAAAGATTTAACCACAGGATACGACTAATACCGGGGGGGTCAAGCATGGCGGTTAATAAGAAGTTTTTCGTCTTGAATATTGTCTGGCGTAAAGAATACTTATTAGGAGCATTAATACTTATTGTTTACGGTTTTTTATATGGCTTGACCTCTAGTAATAAATTGATTAAAACGACAAACCTTTTACCATCAGCCATTTCTGGAAAAACGATCGTGATCGATGCGGGTCATGGAGGAGGGGATCCGGGCGCGATTGGTCGCACTGGTCTTAAAGAGAAGGATATTACTTTGGATCTGGCAAAGAGATTGAAAAGATATTTTTCTCGAGTAGGGGTTTATGTGGTAATGATCAGAGAATTAGATCTTGACTATAGCGGCGAAAATGGAACGAGTTATCTCACGAAAAAACGACGGGATTTACTTCATAGAGTGAAAATGGCTAATGACAGTAAGGCTGATCTCTTATTAAGTATTCATGTTAATAGTTTTCCTCAATCGATTTGGTCAGGAGCGCAGTGTTTTTATGATAGTAAAATTCCTGAAAGTAAATTATTGGCAGAATCAATCCAGAGAAGCTTGGTGGAAAAATTAGGACCTAATCGGCGGAAAGCGAAAAGCGCCGATTATATGATCTTGAAAGCTACCACTATGCCTTCAGCTACGGTGGAGGTTGGTTTTATCTCTAATCCCCGTGAAGAAGAGGCGTTGGTAGATGAGGGATACCGGGAAAGATTAGCCGAGGCGATCTTTTGTGGAACAGCGGAGTATCTTACCCAACAAGTCACTGGAAATCACCCGGTCTTCACAGGGAAAAAGCTAACAAGTAAGGTTTATCCGGATCTTTCTTTTTCACCGCTTTCCCCGGGAACAGCTTGTTTATATTTTGCTGCTCCTAACAATGAAGATTTAGAATTCTGCCCAGAAATAAGAGAACTTCCCCAGCTTAAAGAAGAGAAAGGTCTTAGCAAGGGGAAAATTCTTCTACAGGAATTATTAAAGGGACCGGGAGAAGGTAGCGCCCTTCTGCCTTGTTTACCCTCTGGCGACTGGATTCGTGGTTTTCGATTGATGGGAGAGACAGCAGTCATTGATGTGAGTTCCGAATTAGGAAAGATCATTAATGGGGGAGGCGCCTCTGAACTGATGGCTATTTATAGTTTAGTCAATACTTTGGCGCTCAACCTTGAGCTTAAAGAGGTGTCAATCTTGGTGGATGGAGAAAAAGGTTCTACTCTAGGCGGACATTTTATGTTGGATGAGCCATTACAGCCCAGACCTGATTTGAGTAGCACTGGAGTTCGGTGAAGATTAAAAATGGGTTTATCTAGGCGAACGACCAGCGACGAGTCGCAAGAGGCAAATGATGGCCAAAAGATTAAAGTCCAAGAAAAAAAGAGGGGAATTCCCCTCTTTTTTCTTAATAATCCATTCCCATTCCGCCCATTCCAGGACCGCCGGGCATAGGCATAGCCGGTTTATCTTTCTCTGGAAGATCAGCAATCAAGGCTTCGGTGGTGAGTAACATCCCGGCAATGCTGGCCGCGTTTTGCAGAGCACTGCGGGTAACCTTGGCCGGGTCCACAATACCGGCCTCAATCATATCAACAAACTCACCGTTCATAGCGTTATAACCTTGTCCCTTAGAAAGGTTAAGTACTTTTTCGGCGATGACAGAGCCTTCGGCGCCCGCATTGTTCGCGATCTGCTTAACTGGTTCGGATAAAGCTTTGCGGACGATAGAGATACCAGTAGCGATATCATCGGTTTCTTTCTTTTGTAGTTCTTCAAGGATGGGGGAGATTTGTAGGAGAGCGACTCCACCTCCAGGAACAATACCTTCTTCGACTGCGGCTCGGGTAGCGGAAAGAGCATCTTCGATCCGATGTTTCTTCTCTTTCATTTCGGTTTCCGTAGCGGCCCCAACCTGAATGACAGCTACGCCGCCAGCCAGTTTAGCCAGTCTTTCTTGGAGTTTTTCCCGGTCATAATCAGAAGTGGTGTCTTCGATCTCCAGCTTGATCTGGCTGATCCGGTTCTTAATATCCTGAGAAGAACCTTTACCATCAACGATTGTGGTTTCTTCCTTAGTAATCTTGACCTGACGGGCTTCACCAAGCATCTCAAGGGTGGTATTTTCTAAAGTCATGCCCACGTCTTCAGAGATGACCTGACCGCCGGTGACAATTGCGATATCACTGAGCATTGCTTTTCTTCTGTCACCAAAACCAGGAGCTTTAACAGCGACCACATTTAAGGTGCCACGAAGTTTATTCACAACCAAAGTAGCTAAGGCTTCGCCTTCGATATCCTCAGAGACGATTACCAGAGGTTTTCCTTTTTGTACGACTTTCTCCAGAATGGGGAGAAGATCTTTGATTAAAGTAATTTTCTTATCGGTAAGTAGGATATAGGGCTCCTCTAAAACCGCTTCCATCCGTTCAGAGTCGGTAACCATATATGGAGAAATATAGCCCCGGTCAAAGAGCATACCTTCCACTACTTCAAGATTGGTTCCCATCGTCTTGGACTCTTCAACGGTAATAACACCGTCTTTACCAACTTTCTCCATGGATTCGGCGATCAGTTTACCAATCTCTTCATCAGAAGCGGAGATGGAGGCTACCTGGGCGATAGCATCTTTTTTATCCACTGGTCTGCTGATTTTTTGAATCTCGTCGACAATGGTTTGAACGGCTTTTTCCATGCCTCGCTTTAGAATCATGGGGTTAGCGCCGGCGGCTACGTTTTTCATCCCTTCCCTGACCATGGCTTGGGCCAGTAAAGTAGCGGTAGTGGTACCATCACCAGCAATATCATTGGTTTTGGTAGCTACTTCTTTAGCTAACTGGGCACCCATATTCTCAAAGGGGTCTTCTAACTCAATTTCCTTGGCAATGGTGACCCCATCATTAGTAATAGTGGGGGAACCATATTTTTTCTCCAGGACGACATTACGGCCTTTAGGACCTAAAGTTATTTTAACTGTTTCGGCTAACTTATTGACGCCACGCTCTAAGGCATGTCGCGCTTCTTCGGTAAATATAATTTGTTTACCTGCCATTATTTCACCCTCTTCACTTAAATTGATAAATTTTAACTAGAAACTTTTTAAGCTAGGATTGCCAGGACATCGCTTTCTTTCATCACCATATATTCTTCGCCGTCGAGCTTTACTTCTGTCCCGGCGTATTTGGCGAAGAGTACCCGGTCGCCGACTTTAACTTCCATCGGAACTTTTTGACCATTATCCAAGATTTTTCCGGATCCAACCGCTAGAATTTCTCCCATTTGTGGTTTTTCTTTGGCGGTATCAGGGAGGACTATTCCACTTTTAGTCTTCTCCTCGCTTTCCAGAACTTTAATGACGATTCTTTCTCCTAATGGTTTGATATTCATTTTTTCCCTCCTCAAGGTTTGTTATTAGCACTCGTCTCAGGTGAGTGCTAATTCTAGAATTTATTTTATAAACCTATCCATAAAAAAGCAAGAACAATTACCGGGCAAATCTGGGCAAATTGGGACAGTATTACTAAGGACACAAGAATAGCTACCATTTACTCCATCAAATGAAAATTTTAGCTTAAATTCTCTATTTATCTGTATTTCATCATATATTTTACGGTTATGCGACTAAAATTATACAAAAACTATACAATTATTTGGGAATATTTCACGGAAAATTCTAATACTTACCTGAAGGAATTGCCTAATTACCTCAAGACTTCATTTAAGCGCCATAGCCATAAAGGATATTTCTTGTGGTTAAATCTTAAATCAATACAATTAGGCAACACCTTAACCTAATAGTCTAGAGCTCTTTTTTGCTTAGACCATAAAAGCATCGCCGTTTCTCTTTACAAGTGATTGATTTTAAGTTATAATATCTTTTGTAGCGCCGAAGTGGCGGAATTGGCAGACGCGCTGTGTTCAGGGCGCAGTGGGAGAATTCCCATGCGGGTTCAAGTCCCGCCTTCGGCACCATTTATTTAGATGCAGGTTGTTTGTAGTCTTTTTATAGTCTAAAATAGAGAAAATTTTTGTGTAAGCGCCGTCTTTGAACGGCGCTTTTTGATGGCGCGCCCTGCTGGGTAAGTAGCTTACTTTTCACAGATCCCCCAATTTAGTTTTATCTGAGATGGTGATATTTAACCACAAAATATTATAGCCTAATTATCGATGAATATGATGATATCTAAGTAGTCGCTCACGCTGGCTGCCGAGTCACTCATGCCGACTTCCGCTAGTACACGCTAGTGTTTTAATCAAAGTCGGGTGAATCAACCAGGACTATTTTCTGGGTGGTATGTAATTTTTTACTTGTATTAACATCGGTATTTATGTAAAATAGGAAAGAGGGGGTGGTCAAATGGGGGAAAACGTATATGAATTGGTTACAAAGATGTATAATGAGTTTACAGCTAAATTAGAGGTTATTAATACTAAGCTGGACGGAAAAGCCGATAAGGAAGACATAACTCGTATAGAAGAGAACATAATTCATATTGAAGATGATATTATTGGTATTAAGGGTAAAATTACTGGTATGGAAGACAAAATCACCGGTATGGAAGACAATATTACTAGTATTAAAAAAGATATTATTCGCTTGGAAAATAAATTTGATGCTCATTCAAAAGTTTTATTTGATGGTTATAAACAAACATATGAAAAGCTTGTGCTTATTGAGAAGAAGGTAGATGGAATCTCTGAAAAAGTGGAAAAACAAGAAGTTGAAATAAAAGTATTAAAGAGTCGGTAAAGGGGAGCAGTGTTGCTCCCTTTTTTGTTAAACAGTCTTCGTTTAAATATGAATCCACAAAATTAAACTAGCCAGTTAAACATCTTATTTTTAAACAAATGTTGATTCTGTTATACTAAGCATCCGTTCAAATTAACAGGAGCTCCTGAATGGATAATCACTAATAAAAATTAAGAGGCTTTATAAAGAA
>DHOO01000030.1:414-8200 GCA_002409975.1 Firmicutes bacterium UBA5388 | reverse complement strand
AAGAGGCTTTATAAAGAATTTATGAAGAACTTATGGGGAAAGCGTAAAGTTTTCAACTAGAGGAACAATATAGGTTTTCTGGCGTTTATATCTGTGTTAAGTGACTATGATTTTAAGGAATTGTCTAATCTCTAAATTATAGGGTTAATCCTAAGATATTCTATTTGGACAATTCCCTTGAATATAAGTAAAACACTATATAGTCGATCAACGTTAACACTTGGCCCAAGCAAAAAACAAGATAAAAGTTAATGGTGTGCCTGCCCTCGTTTCTTAAATAGATGAATTATAATTAAGAATTTGATTGGAGGGGTTGAATTGCTAAAGACAAAAGGCTTTTTTCTGGCCTTTCTTCTGGTGTTCGGCGTTTCTCAAGCCACTTTTGGGGCTGAGGTTAAGCTATTGAGTTTAGAAGAAGCGCTAACTATGGGTATACAGTCTACTTATGAGATAAAAATGGCAAAGCTTAGATTAGATAATGCGAGCTTTGATTATGAACAGAATAAAGCTCTTAATATGTTAACAACTTCAAAATATTCAGAGCTTCAATTAGAGCTAAAATTAATTCAAGCAGAGGCAAATTATAGGCAAACCAAGGATAAGGTACTTTTTGAGATTGCTCAGAAATATGTGGAGATGTTTAAGGTTGAACAGGAAAAAAGGCTAAAAAGTAAACAAGTTGAAATAGAAGAAAAATCCTTAAGAGATCTGGAGATTCAAGTAGAAAAAGGATATAAAACTCGTTTAGAGTTGCTTCAGCAAGAAAATAAGTATCATATTACCCTCTTAGCATTAAAAAAGATTGAAGATAACTATCAACAATTAACTCGTGATTTTGAAACGAAAATTGGATTAGAGCCGGGAGAATTAGGAATAGAATTAAAAGATATAGCCACGCCTACCCCCTGGTCTTTAAATGAAGAAGAGGCTATCGTATTAGCGTTAAAGAACAGTCTTACTCTTCAAGCTTTAACTTTAGAAACAGAACTGGCCAAGATTGATTTAGAGCGAGCTAAAATAGGCCCGCTCTTAGCATTGGAACAGAAAAAACTGGAGAATAACCTGGAATTAGCTTTGCTCAATCAAGAGCAATCAAGAGCGGAAGTAAAAAGGGTGGTTGGTAACCAGTATGCCTCTCTCCGTCAAGTAGAGGAGGAACTGGCTTTGAATCGTACGCATTTGGAGATAGTTAAGAAGAATTATCAACTAGTTCAGCAGTTACAGGCTGCAGATTTAATTAGCCTACTGGATCAGATTTCCGCTGAGGTGGAGCTTCTGCAGGCAGAATACCAAATGCGGGTAGCTATTACCGGTTTTTATCTGGAAAAATGGAAATTACAGCAATTAATCGGTCTTGAGCTGGAGGTGTGATCGATGATTATCAAGATAAAAAGTAAGGAGCTCATCTGTTTTTTTCTCCTTTGTTTCTTGGTTTTTTCCCATTGGAGTAAGATTCGCGCTGCCGAAGAAATAACTTTAGAAGACGCTATAGCTTGGGGGTTAAATCACAGTCCTTCGCTATTAGACTTTAAGGATAATGTGGAAAAAGTTGAAAGACAGCTGGTGAAGATCAAAGCAGGTCTTAATTGGCAAGCTGATCTTACTGGCAATCTGGCTGCCAGTAATCAGGGTAGCAGTTCAATTGCTCCCAACCTTAATCAGGAGAAAGCCCACCTTGAGGTTGGTTTACAAGGGAGTAAAGCGTTTTTTGGAGGGCTCTCTATTGGGCCAAAGCTTTCCTTAAAAAAAGAGATCACTGAGGCGGAAGATAATCCAGAGCTGGGATTCTCCTTTAATGTTACGCAGAAGCTGTATCCTTGGACACCTTCATCTGAAGAAAAAGAGTATTATGTGACCCTTAATACTTTAAAAAAAGCTGAAGATAATCTAAAATGGCAGGCAGAAACAAAAAAACTTGATTGGCTAGAAGGATACTTAAATCTGTTACGGTTAAGGGAAAAGGTAAAAGTAGCGGAAGAACAGTATTTTTTAGCCCAAAATGACTTTGACCTAATTTCACAGCGACAGCAGATTGGCGAAGCAGGGAGACAACAGGTCTTAGCAGAGCAAGTTAGGTTAAAACAAGCTGAATATAACCTTAAGCAAGCGGAAAACAATTTTAATGAAGAAGAAAAGCTTTGGTCTTGGGAGTTAGGGTTACCAATCGCCAGTAAAGTGAAGCTAGTTGAAGAGAACATCTATTTTCAGCAGATTAAAGCAGAATTAGCAACCCTGACAGTAGCATGGAGTGATTCTGTCCAACTGATGTCAATGGTAGACAAAAATCATTACCAACTAGCCGCTAAGCTGTTGGATCGGAAACAACTCCGCGAAGAGTGGGGCTGGAAGAAGGATGAAAAAAAACCAGCGGTCACCACTGGAGGTACTTACAATTACCCGGGAAAAGAATGGAAGTTGAATCTGAACCTTGCCTATAATTTTTGGGATGGAGGAGTAAGGAAGCTTGAAAACGAAGATTATCAAGCTCAGCTTAATTCTTTAGAACGAGAGTACCAGAATTTGACAGAAAATTTGCATAACCAATTGAGAAAACTTCTTAACCAAGTAGATCTAGCTAAGTTACAATTGGAAGAGAAAAATTTATATTGTCAAAAAATTACCTTGGAAAAAGAAATCTATCAGCAACAACTAGCGGCAGGCTTGATCACAAAAAAAGAATGGGTTGAGAAATCTGTGGAATATAGGAATGCAGAAATCAGTATCAAAGAGGCTGAGGATAAAGTGTTTCTAAGTAAGCTTCGGGTTTTACATTTTATTGGAATGATTTAGAGAAAAAAGCAAGCGGGGTAATCGGTGGGCGATTAGGATTGATGAAGGTGGGAGGTTATACTGATGAAGAATAAGCGGATGATTATCATGGTTTTTATTATTATCGGAATAACTGTAGCTGGCTTTTTAGTCTGGAAGAGCCGGAATAATACTACTAATTCCAGACAACTAAATAGGGAAGTTGCGCCCAGGATGGTAATGACGGTTGAAAAAGGGGATATCCAGAAAACAATCTCTGCCAGTGGTTATTTATCGCCGCAACAGATTAAAGAGTTATATTTTAGTGTTAGTGGTAAAGTCAAAGTAGACTTCCTGCAGGAGGGGAGAAAAGTTAAAAAGGGAGAGATCTTAGTCGAGTTAGATGATACTAAACAAGAATTAGAGTATATCAGGGCTAAAAAAGCTTATGACCTAGCAGTTATTAACAGTTCAGCACGGGAGATCAAAGAGACAGAACTGACTTTAAAAATTGCGAAGGAGAATCTAGAGGCGACTACTTTAAGGGCGCCTTTTGATGGGATAATAACTAGGGATTTAGTAGATGTCGGAGATTATGTCGGAATTAACGAGCAGAATACGGTCGGTACGATCATTGCCGATGGTCCCTACGAGATTAAAGTCAATATCAGCGAGAATGAGAGTCAGCAGGTGGTTATTGATCAAAAAGCAAGAATTTCGGTGGAGGCGATTCCGAACAGAAAGTTTGAAGGTCGTGTTAAGGAGATTGCGTTGCAGGCGGTTAATAATAACGGGGTAGTCACTTTACCGGTAAAGATTATTCTTACGGAAGAAACGGAGTTGCTAAAACCGGAATTCTCAGCAGACTTGGAGATTATTGTGGATGAAGTAAAAGATCAGGTTTTAGTGCCTATTACTGCGCTGATCAACAACCGTGGACAGGAACAAGTTATGAAAATAGTGGATAAAAAACCAGTGCCTACTCCGGTTAAGACCGGGCTTAGTAATGGATTTAATGTTGTTATTCTAGAGGGGGTTCAGCCTGGGGATGAAATTCTGATCAATGCCCATCAATTTGCCAGCGGTAAAACGGACAATAATAATACTCAGTCCTCTCGACCTGGAACGAGAACGGGACCAGGATTTATGATTAGAGGTAGGTAGGGATGTTAATTAAAGCAGATCATTTAAGAAAAGTATATAAAATGGGAACAATTAAGGTAGAAGCATTGAAAGAGGCTTCCTTCCAAATATCAGAGGGAGAGTTTGTTGCTATTATCGGTCCTTCAGGTTCAGGGAAGTCTACCCTGATGCATATTTTGGGTTGTTTGGACCAGCCTACGACGGGCAAATATTTGTTAGATGAGCATGATGTTAGTAGAGCCTCCGATGATCAATTGGCGGAGATTAGGAATAAAAAGATTGGTTTTGTTTTTCAGCAGTTTAATTTATTGCCGAAAGCTACTATCCTACAGAATGTCTGTGTTCCTCTGATTTATTCCGGAATACGGGGGAGGAGAAGACAACAAAAGTTAGCGGAGAGGGCTTTGCAGATGGTTGGTTTAGGTGACCGCATGAATCACCGTCCTAATGAGATTTCTGGCGGCCAAAAGCAAAGAGTAGCTATTGCCAGAGCCTTGATCAATAATCCATCTTTAATTCTTGCGGATGAACCTACAGGGAATCTGGATTCGAAGACCGGTAAAGAAATTATTAATATCTTTCAACAGCTTAATAATGAAGGTCATACCATTATTATGGTGACTCATGATCAAGAAATAGCAAATCAAGCGCGGAGGGTGATCCAGCTTCGGGATGGCTTAATCCAAAGGGACGAGGTGATTTCATGATCTTCGAGATTTTACGGATGGCATTGGATAGTCTGACTGCTAATAAATTACGTTCCTTCCTTTCGATGCTGGGGATTATTATTGGGGTCGGGGCAGTGATTGCCATTGTTTCGGTAGGCTCTGGCGCTCAATCCCAAGTAACCAGTCAAATCTCGCAACTGGGATCGAATATTATTAATATTGGTCCGGGAATCAGTCGGGGGAGAAACGGTCGGATCAGTTTTTCAGCGACTGATGTTTTCACGATGGAGTTGGCCAACCAGCTCCTCAATAACTGCCCCTCGCTTAGTAGGATTACTCCTAATGTTCAGTCCTCCGGGTTACTAATCGCTGGTAGCGCGAATTATCAGACCAGTGTGGTGGGGGTTACTCCTTCCTATCAAGAGATTTATGATTATTACCCGGCGCTCGGACAGTTTATTACGGAAGAACAACAAGAAAATGCTACTAATGTTATGATTTTAGGCGCAGGCCTTGCTGAAGAGCTCTTTCCAAGCCAAAACCCGCTGGGAGAGAAGGTCAAATTATTTATTAGGGATCGGAAGTTGCTCTTTGTGGTTATTGGTGTTATGGAGGAAAAAGGGACCGGGGCGATGGGGAACCTGGAAAATCAGGCTTTGATTCCCGCTTCTGTTATACTTAAGAAGATTAATAATAGAAAATATGTAAATGGTTATACCGCGCAGGCTGTTTCTACAGGGGTGGCGAAGACAGCTGTGGGGGAAGTGGAGTATTTTCTCACCCGTTACCTAACAGATACTGATAAATTTAGAATTACCAGCCAGGAACAGATCTTAGATACGATTAATCAGGTCACGGGGACGTTAAGCTTGATGTTGGGGGGCATTGCCGGGATCTCACTTCTCGTCGGCGGGATTGGGATCATGAATATTATGCTTGTTTCCGTTACAGAAAGAACACGAGAGATTGGGATCCGTAAAGCTCTCGGCGCGAAGCGAAAGCATATCCTCAGTCAGTTTTTAATTGAATCTTTGGCCATGAGCAGTTTTGGTGGTCTGCTCGGAATTGGCCTTGGTTGGCTGGGGGCAATGGGTGTCTCTAAAATCGGTGGTTGGCCGTTGGTCGTGACCCATACCTCAGTTTTGGTTGCTTTTTCCTTCTCTTTATTGGTAGGTTTATTCTTTGGGATTTATCCCGCGCGTAAAGCTTCTAAACTTGATCCGGTGATTGCCCTCAGTTATGAGTAAGTTAACTTCGGGCTCGCGATGTTGAAATATCTATATTTGAAATACTGCGGAGTCTTTACTTTTCAAGGGGCCCTAGATGTTGTAAAATTCTTTACAATCATTGCTTATTGGGTAAAGAATCTAAATTAACTACAGGGTCTTATTTTCCGCACTCTTGATACAAAAGTCGAGCTAAATTTGGTTTATAAACTATGTTTTAAATGAAAACCCAGTTAATTAGGAAGTGCGAAAAGTAAGAACGGTAACCATCCTTTAAACAAATGCGGAACAGGAGATGATGTTATGGGGAAGTTAGCAGTGATTGCGATTGGCGGTAATTCTTTGATTAAAGACCCGAAGTTCCCAAGTATAGAAGATCAGTATCAAGCTATTTCTGAGACAGCCGTACATATCGGAGAACTGGTGGACAGTGGCTATCAGGTGGTGATTACTCATGGTAATGGTCCACAGGTGGGGTTTGCTCTCCGGCGAGCGGAGATTGCAGGCCAAGAAGCAGGGATGCCGCCGGTTCCCTTGGTGAATTGCGTTGCTGATACGCAGGGAGCTTTAGGGTACCAAATCCAACAAGCGCTTAATAATGAGTTTCAGAGGAGAGGAATAGATAAACCTGTTGTTACTGTCGTTACACAGGTGGTAGTTGATGGACATGATCCTGCTTTTAATAGCCCAAGCAAACCAATTGGCTCCTTCTATAGTAAAGAGGAAGCCAAAAAACTAAAACAACAAAACCCCAGTTGGCATCTATTGGAGGATGCAGGAAGAGGATATAGGCGTGTTGTTCCTTCTCCCATGCCCAAGCTAATTGTGGAGGAAGAAGCGGTTTTAACGTTAATTAGGGGAGGGTTTTCTGTAATTACCGTTGGCGGTGGCGGTATCCCAGTAATTCAAGATCAGAGCGGATATTTAACTGGGGTAGACGCAGTGATAGATAAAGATTTAGCCTCTAGTTTATTAGCAGTGCGTATTAAGGCGGATCTATTTATGATTTCAACAGCCGAGGATCAAGTCTATTTAAATTATGGCACACCGCAGCAACGAGGCTTAAGTAAAATAAAGGCAATTGAGGCAGCAAGTTATATGGAGGAGGGTCATTTTGGCGCCGGCAGTATGCTTCCTAAAATTAAAGCGGTTCTCTATTACTTGAAGAACGGCGGTCAAGAAGCGATTATCACCGATCCAGCCAACTTAAAAAATGCCTTGCAAGGTAAAGCCGGAACAAAAATTGTGCATTGAAATTCGAATCATTTTATGAATTATTCAATGTAACTGAAAAAGGCGAGGACTTTCCAAGTTGTAGAGCAGGAAAGTTACGGGTGTTTATGGAAACCAATTAAGGATAAAGGATTAAACAGTAATGAGGTGAAAAATTTGGATGTAATGCAGGTGATTAGGGAGAGAAGGAGTATCCGTCAATACCAGAAGCGGATGATTGAAGAAGAAGTCCTTACAGAGATCTTGGAAGCCGCACGGCTGGCTCCTTCGGCTAGTAACCGACAAGATTGGCGGTTTGTGGTAGTAAAAGATCGGGAACAGATTGAAAGGTTAGCTTCTGCTGCTGCCCAGTCTTTTCTTGCTACTGCTCCAGTGCTCATCGCGGGAGTTGCTCTCAATCCCGAGCGGGTGATGAGGTGCGAAGTACCCGCTTATGCAGTGGATTTATCTATTGCGCTGACCAATATTACTCTGGTTGCTGCGGCAAGAGGGTTGGGAACATGTTGGATCGGTTCTTTTGATCAAAAGGAAGTTAAAAAGGTTCTCAAAATTCCAGAGCAATACAAAGTTGTACAGATGATGCCCCTTGGTTACCCTGAGGAAAGTCCCGCGGCTAGAAGCCGTAAACCATTGTCGGAGGTTGTATCTTACGATTTTTTTTAAGCATGTTGTTTTAAAAGAAGACAAGCAGATCCCACAAGGGCTTTTCGCGTTGTCTTTTGATTAAATTATTCCGATACAATATATTGATAGCCTAATACCAGTCAA
>DHOO01000030.1:0-196 GCA_002409975.1 Firmicutes bacterium UBA5388 | reverse complement strand
CACAAATATTATTCTTTACTTCTTACTCTGTTCACCATATGATTAAAAGAAACCATAATTTAAGAACAACTTTTAAGATAGTTGTTTATAATAATCGATAAGTCTCAAAGACATCTTTCTAAGTCGCAAATTAAAATAAAAAGGATATTACTACCGATTAACGAATTAAATGTAGGTAGTCGCTCATGCTGGCTAC
>DHOO01000108.1 GCA_002409975.1 Firmicutes bacterium UBA5388 | reverse complement strand
GCTGTTCAGTTTTCAGGGTTCAGTGTACTAATTTTTGGACACTTAATTAGTATATCAAATCTAGTTTCATTTGTCCATCATTTTTTTTGATTTGTCAACAAGGTCATATCAAGTACTTGCATAATATAACATGAAACAATAAACTTCGTCAAGGAGAATTTTTGCTTGGCAAATACCTTTCATTAAAAACTTTCATTAAAAGTTTACCCAAACAGCTCCTCGTTGGGAACTTTCTAGACATTTATTGATAAACCTGACACCATTAACCCCTGCTTCCACACTAGGAAAATCCAAATCATCATCAGTTAAAGTTAGGCCTGCCTTTTTCTTTTGTAAGGCATTAATAAATATCGAATAAGTATTGGCAAAAGCCTCATAGTAACCTTCCGGATGTTCTTGTTCCCATTCAATCATTCCTTTTGTCCCAAATATCCTGACTTTAAGTCCGTTATTATAGCCGATAGCAACCTGTGAACACCAAAATACCCCAGTAGCATTATTATTAAATTTAACAATAAACTTACTCTACCTTTTCTCCATTACTTCAGCTCATCATTTCATAATAAGTCTGTTTACTTAATTTTTCATTCTGACGACGACGTAAAACATCAAAATAAACAGCGGTAATTATGACCGAACCTATTACCACAGTCTGTACATCCGGGGGAACGCCTAACAGATTTAATCCGTTTCTTATTACGGCAATAATCATGGCGCCGATTAGAGTCCCCCAAATGGTGCCAATCCCCCCCATAAAGCTGGCCCCGCCCATAATAACGGCGGCAATAGCATCCATCTCATATAGTAAACCAGCCAAAGGATAGGTGGCGTTAACTCGACCCATTAACACCACCCCAGCCACAGCTGCCATGAAACCACTAATACTGTAGACAATAACTAAGACTCGATCAGTATTAATACCTGATAATTTAGCCGCTTCCAAATTTCCGCCTACTGCGTAAATATAACGCCCTGTAGATGTCCTGGTAAGGAAATAATGGAAGATACAGACTGTAACTAAGACTAAGAGAAAACTTGTAGGTATGGGGCCGACACTACCGCTACCAATAAATTGGATCCATTCCGGAAATCCGGAAATCGGTGAAGATTTTGTGATAATAAGGGCAATACCACGGGCAACATTCATCATTCCTAAGGTCGCAATAAAAGGGTGGGGTAGATGAAACTTGGTTAGAAGCAACCCATTAATCATTCCACATAAAGTCCCAGTCAGCAAACCAAGGAAGATGCCAACAACAGAATTAATTCCTACATTAACAATTAAAATTGAACTGATAGAAATTGACAAGGCTAAAACAGACCCGACCGAGAGATCAATACCTGCGGTTAAAATAGCCAATAACATTCCAAAAGCCACTAAGGCGTTAATCGCCAATTGTTGAGCAATATTCAATAGATTGCGCAAAGTAAAGAAATATGGAGAAGCAATACCTAGCGCGACCATTAATAAGATTAAAGCCAGTAATGCGCCTAATTTATTAAATATGATATTAAACCAGCCCGCCCGGTTTTTAGTCCCACCGAAAACTTCATTTGTCTTAACTTGCATTTTCGATTCCTCCCCTCGCTACCTGGGTCGTACTAAAAGTTATTAAATCTTTCGCTTTAATACTTTCTGGAGTCGTTCGATGAATTTTTCGAAATTCGTATGATCAATAATCGAATAATCCACTTCGATATTCTTATCAATTTTTTCTCCGTTCAGATATTTGACCACATATTTAACAACATCATACCCCATACAAAAGGCATTACCATCCACGGTCGCATAAAGCTTTCCATCCCTAATAGAAGCGAGGGCATTAGAAGTGCCATCCCAGCCAATTACCTTAATCTTAGTTCGTGTCCGCATCGTCTCAACTGCCCGCAATGCTCCCAGCGCCATCTCATCGTTTGTACAAAAAACCAAGTCCACATTTTGGTGAACCAACAAAATATTTTGCATCACATTCATTGCTATACCACGTTCACTATTACCAGGTTGAATCGTAAGAACCTCTATGTTGGCGCCTTTAACCTCATCAAGAACACCATTGACCCGATCATCATGGGTTTTATCTCCCATCGCGCCCCTAATAATAACAAGGTTTCCGCCTGTGGTCAGCACTTTCTCTCTGATATATTTCCCAAGGCCTCTGGCAATATCATAATTATCAAGACCGATAAATGTTACCTGGTCTGGCCAATTAGCTTTGGTATCAAACACAAACACAGGAATTCCTGCTTTTTTCGCTTGTTCAAAAGCTTGATTTGTTGTTGTCGGTCTTAAAGGGGCTACAACTAAAGCATCGATGTTACGGTTTATTTGGTCTTGGATCATATTAAATTGCTCCATAACGGCAGTTTCTGCTTGGGGACCAACTACACTTACTTCGACATTAAAATCTTTAGCGCCAGCATTCACACCAGCCTGTACTGTCTTCCACCAGTCGCTATTTAAGGCTTTAAACACAACTGCAATTTTATAGTTTTTAGCTAAAACAGTACTAAAAACCATTACTAGTACTCCAATTATCAATAAGAAAACTAATAGTTTTTTCATCTTTTCACCTTCTTCCTCAATATCTGTGATTAAGGAAGAGCATAATTAAATAATTTAAAACTAACCACAAGAAAAATCCAGGGTAACAACTCGAACAACTACCAAAGTCAGGCGCTTTGTTGTGGATAAATTGCTGCTAGTGGTAATTATGCAATTCCCTTGATCTTTAAAGTTCTTACTTTATACTCTATTTTTTTCGTTTTTAATTAATCATTGTTATTATCTCATATTTCACCTTTCCAAAGCAAAATAAATCATCAAGGGTTCGGAGCATTAAATAAAGAACACTTCCAGCCAAATAGAAGTGTTCCCTGTGAAAATCATAAATTCCGAATTTGTTATGGAATGTTATAATTTAAACTGCTTTACCATTTGGCGAAGATTTTGAGCCATCTCAAAGAGGGTAGCGGTTGAATTTAAAACATTCTGCGCGCCAGAGGACTGTTCTTCGCTGGCAGCGGCTACTTCCTGGCTGGTCGCTGAAGCCTGTTCGGCAATGGCAGCGATGTTTTCGATTATTTCTTCAGTATTTTTAATCTCCGATACCATTCCCTGAATTTCTTGGGTAATGGCTTTTACTTGCTCATCTGTCTCTACACTAGTGTTAACAATCTTTTCAAAGACAGTCTGGGCTTGATTGGCCATTTGGACTCCAGTTTTTACTTCACCGACTCCAATCTCCATTTTCTCGGTAACCTGCTGCGATGCCTGCTGTAGTTCAGAAAGTAATTCTGAAATGGTCTCGGCAGCCTCGGCGGAGCCTCCTGCCAGTTTCCGCACTTCATCTGCTACTACTTCAAATCCGCGCCCATATTCCTGGGCTCTGGCTGCTTCAATAGCAGCATTTAAAGCCAAAAGATTAGTTTGCGAAGCAATCTGAGTAATAACTTGGGTAATTTCCCCAATCTCGTCCGAATGTTGTCTCTGAAGAGCAATCGCTGATTGGGTGGAAATAATTTCTTCTTCAATTTTAGTAATCTGTTTAATCAAGCCGTTTACGATCTCATTCCCTTCGGTTGCGGCCTTGGTGGCTTTTTCGGCGGTATCCCACATTTGAACAGCGCTCCGGGCCACCTTGTCGCTACTCTCCAGTAGGTGGTTGATAACCTGGACGGTTTTCTGCGCTTCATTAGCTTGTTCGCCGGCTCCATCGGAAACCTGTTGGATACTGACGGCAATCTGCTCGCTAATCAGAGCGGTCTGTTCGGTGTTGGCTTTTAAAATATCAGCGGAAGAAGCAATTTGGTCACTATGATTACTGATTTTTTTAATTAATTCTCGAAGATTTTCACTCATCTTATTAAAGGAGCGTGCTAAAATAGCTATTTCATCTCGGGATTGAACTTCAACCGCTCCAACTGCTAAAACTCCCTCCGCAATCTGTTGGGAGAGATTAGCTACGTTAGAAATCGTTCCGGCTGTTTTATTTAAGAAGATAAACGCTCCCGTTATACTTAATCCTCCGATAATAATTACAGAGAGTAAGGTAATAAATCCAGTCTGCGCTGTTTGCCGATCTAATTCGGTTTTGAGCTGTTTGTAATAGTTTAATTCAATGGTAATTAACTCTTGAACATTGACCTTCAAAAACTCGTTCATTTTCTTCAGACTATCAATTTTTTGGATATAAATTCCGGTTACACCTTTTTGGCCAGGCTGGAGAAGAGCAAATGCTTCTTTTGCCGTTGACTGAAAATTGAGATTGAGTCTTTCCAAATACAGTAAAGAACTTATACCCTCCTCATCACTAATCTGTTGCTTTAATAATGCTAAATTATTATCAATATTAGCCAAATGAGAGAGGATTTTTTGCCCATCTTCTTCTTTCCGATCACGGAAATAGAGGGAGAAAGTTCTTATGACTTCATCAGCAAATCCAATTAGATCATTGGCCATAATATTAGTCTCCGCCATCTGATTCAGTTTACGAATCGTGCCGCGGGTAATAAGGTAGGAACCTAAACCCATTCCGCCTACTAATAAGAGACCAATAATAAACACAGATATCAGTTTTAACTTTAAAGAAGGCTGTAGCAGGTTTTTAAACATATTCCTCATCTCCATCTTTATTACGCTTAAATCGGGTGGAGAAAAATACCTTCTATGAAAACAACGTTATTTCTTCTCTCACAATCCATACGCATTTTTTAATGTTATCAGGATTATTACCCAATGTCTGATGATCCTGCCTCCTTACCCTTTTCATCCCTTACTCTCCGCTAATCTGGTTCTCCTGTTTTCCAAGTTTCTTTAAGTACAGATAGTTGACAGGTGTTCCTTGAAAACTTACTCGATCTCAAAATATTTTCCAACTATTTTTTCCGTCTTTTCCTTTCCAACCCTAATGGCGTCTTCGATCTCCCAATCCCAGTATTCAGGCCTGAACAATTCGACCGACACCATCTCATCGTAGCCGATTTCCTTTAAGGTCTTGAGGATCAAATCGAGATCAATTACTCCTTCGCCAGGCCATAACCGCTTGTCATCTCTTAGTGCTCCAATCGGCAGATCCTCTGCATCGTCAATGTGAAAAATAAAGATCTTGTCCGGATCTGCTGCTTGCAAATCTTCGATTCTTGAACCCATGGCGTGAAAATGAAAACAATCCAAGACCATTCCTACACTGTTTCTATTCAACGATTTTACTATTTCATAAGTCTGACCGAAGGTATTAACAGAACAGTTGGGATAGCCCACAAACTCATATGCTAATTTAACTCCATAATTTTCTGCCGTATCCGCCAGCTCGTTTAACACCCTTATTGATTCGTCTTTTATTTGCGACTTAGTATAGGCGCCGATATCAAAGGTGGGGACAACGACAATTTTCTTACAATTAATTTTTTCTCCTACTTCACATAAGAACTTCAAGTCATCCTTGATCTGCTTATATCCCGCCTCATCCCTAAAGGTGATGAATTCTAAAGCATTAAAGGCATAAGGTTTGATTCGATTGTTTTTAAAAAATTCCGCCAGCTCTTCTACCGTATGATTTTTTAAATAGTCACGCAGTTTATCTAATCTAATTTCGATCAGTTCGTAACCATATTGCTCACAAAATCTGAGATCCTTCTCCAGATTGGAATTTTTCATTGTTGTTGCCTGGTTAAAACATATTTTCATTCTTGCCCCTCCTCTTTCTCCTTATCTCTTCTTATCCAAGAGCACAGCAACCACAATTACTACCCCTTTTAAGACCATCTGCAAATATGGGGAAACATTTAACAGAACCAACCCATTGTTTAGTACTCCCATAATCAGAGCGCCAATTATTGTCCCGGGAATTGTTCCGATCCCGCCGGCTTGACTTGTTCCGCCAATAACAGCCGAAGCGATGGCATCAAGTTCATAACTAACACCGGCGGTAGGTTGGCCCGCGCTAAGTCTGGCCGCCAGAATGATTCCGGAAAGCGCGGCTAAAGTTCCGGCGTAAGTATAAACCATGATCAGATATTTTTTGACATTGATGCCTGAAACAATCGCCGCCTGCTGGTTGCCACCGATTGCATAGACATACTTTCCAAACTTGGTGTGCTTTAACAGAATATGGGAGATGACGGCCACAAGCACCATAATGTATATTGGTACTGGTATACCCAGAATATACCCTCCACCAATAAACTCGAAGGCCTCGGACAGACCGGTTATTGGCCTGCCATCACTGTAAATCAGGGCCAAACCTCTGGCCGCTGTCATCATCCCAAGAGTAGCTATGAATGGTGGAATGCCTCCCAACGCAGAGATGGAACCGTTAATAAAACCGGCAACGGCGCCAGCGGCTAAACCAAGAAGGATCGCAACGATTAGAGGGTGTTGCCCTTGGCCAAAACTGGCAGCTATCACCCCGGCCAAAGCTAAAACCGATCCGGAGCTTAAATCGATACCGGTCGTAATGATACACATGGTAACTCCCATTCCGATGATGGCGATCAGGGAAATTTGTCTGACTACATTGAGTAAGTTTCGGACCTGGAGAAAATACGGAGACAAGATTGATAATAAGATAATCATGCCAATTAAGATAGAAACTGTTTGTAAGATTCTAATGTTGGCTTTAATAAAATTCCCTAATAAAGGTTGGCTTTTATTTTCATGAGCAGTAACTATTTTAGACATTTTTTCAACTCCCATCTTCAAATTAGCTAACCATTCCCGTCGCCAGCTTCATAATCTTTTCCTGAGTTGCTTCTTCTCTGGTTAATTCGCCCGTTTTCCTACCTTCATGCATGACAACGATGCGGTCACTCATCCCCAGAATCTCCGGCAACTCTGATGAAATCATGATAATAGCCTTTCCCTCATTGGCTAGCTTTGACATCAGTCTATGAATCTCAGATTTGGCGCCGACATCAATTCCTCTGGTCGGCTCATCCAGAATGAGAATATCTGCATTGATCAGGAGCCATCTGGCGATTAAAACTTTCTGTTGGTTTCCCCCGCTCAAATTATTAACTATTTGCCTTAATCCCGGGGTTTTAATGCTTAACAGTTCAATCATTTGATTGCAATCGTCCTCAACGGATTTGTGGCTAATGAGGCCGGCCTTAATATAGCTGTTAATATTAGCGATGACCGTGTTATCATCGACTGCTAATGGTAAAAATAGACCGGAAAGTTTTCTGTCTTCGGTTAAAAAGCCTATTTTATATTTCACCGCATCCTGAGGAGATTTTATATTGACTTTCCGCTTATTTATGTAAATTTCACCGCTATCACGAGGTGTTAGTCCATAGAGACTTTCCATTACTTCTGTACGCCCGGCGCCCATCAGTCCGGCTATTCCCAAGATTTCACCCTTGCGCACACTAATATTTACATCATGAAATATACTACTACAGAAGTTTCTTATTTCTAAAACAACTTCCCCGATTTTTCCATTTACCTTAGGAAACAGCTGTTTTAACTCCCTACCAACCATCATTTCGATCAATTTTTCATTATTTGTTTCCTTGGCATCAACTGTCGTAACCAACTCTCCGTCTCTCAAAACAGTTATTTCATCAGCAATTCTAAAAATTTCGTCCAATTTATGGGAAATATAAATTATCGACACGCCTTTTCCTTTGAGCCATTTAATAATTTTGAATAAATCTTCAATTTCCTTTTCCGTTATAGCTGAAGTCGGTTCATCCATAATAACCAGCTTTGAATCATAGGAGATGGCTTTAGCAATCTCTACCATCTGAGTATAGGCAGTAGAAAGGTCTCTCATTTTCGTTTTTGGGTCAATATTGATTTCAAGCTGCTCCAAAAGCTCTGTAGTCTTTTTCTCCATTTCCCGATCATTTACCAAAAAAGAATTCTTATAACACAGTTCTTTTCCTAAAAATATATTTTCAGCAACTGTCATATACGGTACAGGACTCAATTCCTGGTAGATCATAGAGATCCCGGCATTGAGCGCGTCATTGACTTTTCGAAAATTAACTTCCTTTCCATTAAATTTTATTTTTCCACTATCGGCTTCATACATGCCGATTAGGATCTTCATCAGTGTGGATTTTCC
>DHOO01000051.1 GCA_002409975.1 Firmicutes bacterium UBA5388 | reverse complement strand
TGTAAACGCTATACTAAAAGTGATCCATAATCGGTAAAGATGATCTTTTGAAAGTGATCCACCTCGACTAACAAACTAGTTGGGGAAAACAACCAAGATATGGGGGGAATAAGGAGTGAAAATCGAAGTGGATCAGTACAAGCTTATCAGAAATTTACACACGTTTAAAGGGAAATCTCCGGTCATAACCACGGAAGTTTTGGAATTTATCAACCAGTGACTTAAAGAAGATCAAACAGCGCCCTGTAAACAACGACATACCGCACATCGAATCTTCGAACGTTTCCAAGAAGAACTCGATTTCCAAGGTAGCGAATCCATAGTTCGTTACCGTGTCGGGCAACTGCGCAAGAACTTTAATGATGTTTACATCCCCCTGTCCTTTGGTCCGGCTGAGGCTTCGCAAGTTGACTGGAGAACGGCTACGGTCCTGATGAACGGTCAGAAGATTGAAGTTCAGTTGTTTTGTGTACGCCTTTGTTATAGCTGCGCCCCCTTTGTGGTAGCTTTTCCTTCGCAAAGGGAGGAAGCCTTCTTTGAGGGACACATCTTAGCCTTTACCTATTTCGGCGGAGTAACCTTCCGTTACATCTATGACAATCTCAAGACCGCAGTCAAAGAAGGCTTTGGTCGGTAGCCAAAGAACAAGAAAGCTTTCGCCGTTTCCGCGCGCATTATACGTTCGAAACTTCTTTTTGTAATGTCAGAGAAGGACACGAGAAAGGTCTCGTGGAGAATCTGGTAGGTTGGGCGAGACGGAACATTCTCGTCCCGGTACCGGAGGTTAAAGACTTTACTGAATTAAACGCCATCATTTTGGAGTGGTGTCAACGCTATCTGACCGTTTCTATATGTCGTAACTGATTCTCCCTTTTTGTTATACACTTTGTAAGAAAGTTTAATGAAAATATTCGGAATGCTTACAAAACACTTATTTCCTAACACCTTAAGCTTAGGGTAGAGTTCTTGTAAAAGTTCCTCCATAGAGGAAACTTTCAAATAGATTTTTCTGGTCCAAATAGGATGTTCAATCTCTCGATAAAGAACAGTATTCCTTTTTGCTTTAGTTACCCAATTAAAATCCTGCTCTACTAACCAATTAAAAAAGTCTTTACAGAAGAACCAGTGGTCCATAACAACTCAAAGGTTAGATTTATTTGTTTTCCGTATCTCAGAGAGATCTGTTTTGCTGCAGATATAGGAAAAAGCCATTATCCAAGCGGGAGTGCCTGAATATTTCCGCATCCACCGGATCATAGTTTTATTTTCAAAGACCGGTTGAGTAATTTTAATCATCTATGAAACCAATTTCGAAGAATGTAATGGCAATTAATAACTTATATTAATGATGAAAAGTTCCCATATTAAACGGGAACGCCCTTTTTTGATAAAAGTTAATTAAGAAGAAAACATAAAAAGTCAAACAAGAAAAGAACAGATGAAAAAAATTATATAAAATTGTTAATAAAAAAAGGAAATCTAGTATGCATGTGGAATGATACATATATCACCATACATCTGATGATAGTGGTAAATCAACAGCTTTGCATCGTTGTTTTGAACATATTAGCTTAAACCAGTAATCAGGTGGATGCAAGGCAAATTCCAAATAAGGGTGGTGATAGAAAAGACATAACTAAATTCATTGTAATTCAGGTAATTATAGTAAAAATTGGAGGAGACAAAATGAATAAAAATTTATTAGGAAAAATACTATTTATTTCGCTTCTATTGGTTTCTGTAACCTGCGCGGCGGCAGGGAATAAATTAACAAAAATAACAATGGTATTAGCACGCTCAGTAGAAGTACTCGATGACACACATATTCATGTTGCATCTGAGATGGGATATTTTAAAGAGGAAGGTTTGGAAGTTATACTACAACAGTCTTATGGTACGACTGATGTTAGAATGTTAGGCGCAGGCCAGGCGGATGTGGCATTTCCATCTCCTGCTGTTCAATTAGTAGCTCATGGGAATAATATTCCAATTAAGTCCTTCTTTGCGATTGATCAGAGAAATATCTGGGCTTATGCGGTTCTTCCTAATAGTGGGATTAATTCAATAAGTGATTTAAAAGGGAAAACTATTTCTTTAGGGGATGCTGGTTGGTCTCAAATTTCCAATCCGCTTTTAAGACGTGCTGGAGTAGACCCCAAAGACGTTGAATATGTACCTGCTGGAGAGAACAGAGCACAGTTAGTTTGGGAGGGCAAAATAGATGCGGTTCTTACCTGGGAAAAAGAATACCAACTCTGGCAAGCACAAGGTATGGACTTTCAGATAATATACGCCGCAGACTACTTTGATACATGTGCTAGTAGTATAGCTACTAATACGAAAACCATCGAAAAAAACCCAGAATTATTAAAGAGATTTGGTAGAGCTGTAGCCAAGGGGTTATACTTCTGCAAACTCAATCCGGCTGCCGCGACTGAAATTGTTCTTGAGAAGTTCCCCTCTATTCGGGTGGATATTAAAGGAGCTTTAAAAGCAATTGAGGGTTTAGTGTATATTACAAATGACGATACTACGGAAAAATATGGATATGGTTATCATAATAAAGCAGACTGGGAAATTAATATTGAAGATTCATTAATTGAAGGAATAATTTCAAAGCCAATCCCGGTTGAGGAAGTATATACCAACGAGTTTGTAGAGTTTTATAATGATTTTGACCATATAAAAGTTGAAGCTGACGCGGCTAATTATAAGTTAAAACCTAAATATCAAGTACTAGCCAAATAATACTGAAGGAAAGATTAAAGTAGGCACGGTCCTTCTTATCTAAAAGGGGGACCCAGCCTACGTAAAAAATCTATAGAAAATGTAACAGAGGGGATTTATACAATGACAATAAAAGCTTTAACTACAAAAAACCTGACTAAAAATTATCAGTCGCGGAGCGGAACTACTTGCGCTCTAAACGATATTAATATTGATATTGATGATAAACAGATTGTTTCAATAATGGGCCCGAGTGGATGCGGAAAATCTACCCTCCTACAAATATTAGGAGGAATTAATAAACCTACATCTGGGACTATCAGTTTTTATGGTCATGAATATAGCGAGGGGATACCAAATGAAGATTTAAAAAAGATTGGTTTTGTATTTCAAGCAGATAATCTTTTGGCGTGGAGAACCGTTAAAGATAATCTATATCTGCCCTTGGAAATAATGAATTTGCGTGGCAAAGAATGGGATAACAGAATTCATGAGTTATTGGATATGGTAGGCTTAAAAAAATTTATCAATGCTTATCCGCACGAACTTTCTGGAGGTATGAGACAAAGGATCAGGTTAATTAGAGCTTTAGTTCATAATCCTAATTTGTTATTAATGGACCAGCCTTTTGGCGCGCTTGACGCCATTACGAGAAAATTATTAAACTATGAATTTTTATCTTTATGTAAAAAGACACAGAAAACTATTTTACTGGTAACGAATGACATCGATGAAGCATTGTTGCTGTCCTCAAAAATATATATTATGTCTTCTTCTCCGGGGAAAATCACCAATGAGGTGAAATACGATCTTCCAATAGCAGAGCGTAATCGGGTAACGGCAAGAACAAACAAGTATCAACAGTTACGAATAGAGCTAAAAAAGATCATCCAGGAAGAAATGATGCAATTAAGAGTTTCATAAAAGAGGGAGGATGTTTTCGTGAAGGCTAGGAGAAGCACAAAAAACGTGTTAGCGCCCTTAATTGTTTTAGTAGTGTTGCTTATAGGGTTAGAATTAATCATTAAAGCATTTAATATTTCCAGGCAAGTTTTGCCTGCCCCATCAGCTATTCTGAGCGTTTGCGCAAAAGAATTTAAAGTTAATATTTGGTCACATTTAATTGTTACGTTAAAGGTAATTATCACTGGCTTTATTGTTGGTGTTCCCATCGGTATTTTCTGTGCGGCGTTACTATCACAGTTTAAAATTCTGGAAAAAGCTTTTTCTCCATATGTAATCATGTTAGTTACGACACCCTTTATTATTCTAGTGCCGATTTTTATGCTGTGGTTAGGTTTCGGACTAAACGTAAGAATTTTAGCAGTTATCCTTCAAACAATACCAATTGTAATGTTGAACTCTTTATCTGGGTTTAATAATGTAGAAAAAGTAAAATTGGACTTAATGAATTCATTGGGAGCAACGAAGGTGCAGACCTTTATAAAAGTTATTTTTCCCAACGCCTTACCCCAGGTATTTACAGGGATTAAACTTGGCGGTATTTTTTCAACAATTGCGGCTGTTAGTGCCGAATTTGCTGGAGCACAAACCGGATTAGGCAATAGAATTATGTATTTTTCCAGTTTTATTGAAACTGAACTGGCATTTGGTTGTATTTTAATTATTGCCTTAATAGGGATAACGCTCTTTAATTTAACAAGTATGGTTGAGCGTAAAATTATTATTTGGAAAAAATAACTAAAAAGGGAGCAGTACTAATGTCTAATTTCAAAATAGAATTAGAAAACATTGAGAAGACCTATTTGACAAAAAACGGACCACTAATTGCCGTGACAGATGTAAATTTTGGCGTTGAGGAAAATGACTTTGTTACACTTGTTGGTCCGAGTGGTTGCGGGAAGTCCACGATTATTCGAATGCTAGGTGGAATCATCACTCCAACGAAAGGAAAGATTATCTATTCGGGAAAAGAATACACTAATGGTATTCCGCGTGAGGAGCAAAGAAACCTTGGTTTTATTTTTCAATCGCATAATTTATTACCTTGGTTTACGATCAGAAAGAATTTAGAATTACCGTTAAATATATTTAATTTAACAGGAGAAAAATGGCAAAAAAGCATTGAAAGTTTATTGCAGATGGTAAATTTAAGTGAGCATGCTGAATCTTATCCCACTGAATTGTCGGGGGGGATGCAACAGCGTGTTGGGGTGATAAGAGCGATGGTTCATAACCCGGAGATACTTTTAATGGATGAACCCTTTGGCGAACTTGATGCCATTAACCGGGAACAATTGGATATTGAACTTTTATCGATATGGGAAAAAACTAAAAAGACCATTATTTTCATCACACATAATGTCTCAGAAGCGATTTTGCTTTCATCCCGGGTCTTAGTAATGTCTACAAATCCGGGAAGAATCATTGAAGAAGTAAAAATTGATCTACCAAGACCGCGCAGCTTAGAAATGATGAATGAGGAGAGATTTCTGGACTATGAGGAACAAATAACTAACTTAATAGGCGAACTGAATCTAGAAATGGTGGAATAAAAAGAAAAAGGAGCGTAGCATAATTTGGAAAAGATAAAAGATAAAAAAACCAATTTCATTGCGCCGGCGATCGTCTTTGTGCTTATGTATGCAGGCATAGAGTTGATAATTAGAACTTTTAATATCCAACAATGGATTTTGCCAACACCAACAAATATTCTATTAACTTTTTACGCTAATTTTGTTTCGGAAATCTTACCTCATACTTATGTCACCTTAAAAGGAATAATTATTGGCTTTTTGATTGCAGTCCCACTTGGGATTACAATCGCCTTTTTCCTTTCGCAATTCGGAATATTAGATAAAGCCTTTTCTCCTTATGTGATTTTCCTATCGACCACTCCCTTGATCACTTTAGTGCCTCTACTGATGATCTGGTTGGGTTTTGGTATTAAAGTAAAGATCCTTGCTGTAACAATCCAAACCTTTCCAATTATTATGATGAATTCTGTAACTGGTTTTAATAATGTTGAGACTTTAAAATTGGAACTAATGACTTCTTTAGGAGCGAATCGCTTACAAACATTTTTTAATGTCACACTCCCAGCTTCTTTACCAAATGTTTTTACTGGAATTAAGCTAGGAACGATCTTTTCAACTATCGCAGCAATCAGCACTGAATTTGTCGGTGGAAAAACTGGGTTGGGGAGTAGAATCGTTTATTATACTTCTTATATAAAGACTAATTTAGCTTTTGCTTGTATTTTGGCGGTTACTTTGATTGGTATTGTCTTATATAGTATTGTTTCTTTACTAGAAGAGAAATTAGTCAAATGGAATATTTAAAAGAGGGGGTCGATCATGTTTTAGGAATAATTCCTGAAAAATGCAACTTAAATCAATTCAAGGAGGAGTAAGGAATTGGGAAAAAAAGAAGAAGCAACCCAAAAGGTTATGCAACTTATTGATGAAAAGGAAAAAGAAATAGTTCAATTTGCTCAGGAATATGTGAGGCACAAATCTATCAATACGGACCTGGTTGAAGAGGATACTACTGAACAAGTGAAAGAATGCCAAGAATGGTTAGCGGAACAGCTCAGAGCGATGGGAATATTCTCCAAAGTCGATATTTGGGAAGTAGAAAAAAACCGGGCAAATGTGGCGGCGGTCTTAGCAGGAAAAGGTAGTAATAATGAAAATGATCTAATGTTTGATGGACATGTTGATGTTGTCCCAGTTACCGATGAACAGGCCAAGTCTTGGTCTATCGGTACTCCCTGGGGCGGGGAAATTATCGACGGGAAAATATATGGACGGGGAACCTCCGATATGAAAGGAGGAAATACCGCCTTTATCTGGGCGACTAAGCTGATTGCCGATGCCGGAATCAAACTTAACGGGAACGTTTTTCTGAGCGTGGTTTGTGGTGAGGAGACCGGTCAACACGAAATAGGCTGTGATACTGTACTGGAAAGAGGTTATAAAGCACCGTTTGCCGTTATTGCTGAACCTTCAGATTTTCAAATCTATACAGTGTTAAAAGGGGAAATACTTTTCAGTATTAAAGTTAAAGGAAAGTCTACCCATATAGCTAACCGCGATAAATGCATTAACCCCTTACCAGCTGGGGAAGAACCACTAGGAGTAAGCGCTATTGATAAAATGTGGAAAATACAGCAGGCGATTATGGATCTGGAAAGAGAATGGGCAATCTACGAGCAACATCCGATGATTCCTCCGGGAGGTACATTTATTAATATTAACAAAATAATCGGTGGCTCGTCAGCCTCTTCAATTCCCGGAGAATGTGAAGTTATTGGTAGTTTGTGTTATCAACCTGGTTTAAAGGGTATGGATGTAATAGCTCAAGTTAAGACAGCAATTGATCAGGTTGTTCAAAACGATTACTGGTTACGTGAAAATCCGCCGGAGGTAACTATTCCTTGGACCACCTTTAATAAAGAACCGGTAGAAATTGATCCAAATCACCCTGGTGTTAAAACGCTGGTAGATTCATTTAAAGCAGTTACCAAAAGTGAACCGGAGATTGTAAGCGCACCAATTGTTTGCGATGCTAATTTTTGGTTCCAGGATGGACAAACGGTTGTAGTTTGTGGTCCCGGTAGTATTTCTATGGGTTTACATGGAGCGAATGAATATCTTCCGATCGAAGATTTAATCAAGGCTTGTCGCATCTATGCGCAAATGATCATCAACTGGTGTGGTGTGGTTTAAAGCAGTTGTGACTAAAAACCCAGTTACCAAGTACCAGCATAATTAAAAAATATGTGGGCGCAGTTGTCCCCCTAGAAGGCGAGTTGGATAAATGGAATATTAAAAAGAAGGGGGTCGGTGATGCTTTAGAAATGATTCCTTAAGAATAGAACTTAAACAGAGGCAAGGAGGAGTAAAGAATTGGGGAAAAAAGAAGAAGCAACCCAGAAGGTTATGCAACTTATTAATGAAAAGGAAAAAGAAATAGTTCAATTTGCTCGGGAATATGTAAGGCACAAATCGATCAATACTGACCTGGTTGAAGAAGATACTACTGATCAAGTGAAGGAATGCCAATCATGGCTGGCGGATCAGCTAAGAGCGATGGGGATATTTTCCAAAGTCGATATTTGGGAAGTAGAAAAAAACCGGGCAAATGTGGCAGCGGTCTTAGCAGGAAAGGGCGATAATACAGAAAACGATTTAATGCTTGACGGTCATACGGATATTGCTCCGGTTACCGAAGAACAAGCAAAGTCTTGGACTCTCGGTACTCCCTGGGGCGCTGAAATAATCGATGGGAAAATATGTGGCCGCGGGATTGCCGACATGAAAGGAGGAAATACTGCTTTTATCTGGGCGGCCAAATTAATAGCCGATGCAGGAATTAAACTTAAAGGGAATGTTATTTTAAGTATGGTTTGCGGAGAGGAAACCGGACGCTATGAAATAGGTTGTAATACAGTCTTGGAAAGAGGCTATAAAGCGCCATTCGCCATTATTGCCGAGCCTTCGGATTTAAATATTTATCCGGTATTAAAAGGCGAGATTTATTTCGGGATTAAAGTTAAAGGAAAGTCAACCCATATATCTAACCGCGATAAATGCACTAATCCGTTGCCGACCGGACAAAAACCATTAGGAGTTAGTGCTATTGATAAAATGTGGAAAATACAGCGGGCAATTATGGATCTAGAAAGAGAATGGATAATCTATGAACAACATCCGATGATTCCACCGGGAGGTACATTTATTAATATCAACAAAATAAAAGGGGGCTCATCTGTTTCATCCATTCCTGGGGAATGCGAAGCTATTGGAAGCCTATATTTCCAACCAGGGTTCAAAGGGGAGGACGTAATTGCACAAGTTAAGGAGACCATTAACCTGGTTGCGCAAAATGATTATTGGTTACGAGAAAA
The DNA here is from genome assembly GCA_002409975.1 of Firmicutes bacterium UBA5388. Lineage (GTDB taxonomy): Bacteria > Bacillota > UBA4882 > UBA10575 > UBA10575 > UBA5388. Next base: position 419 of record DHOO01000051.1, on the reverse strand, counting down.
TCCCCCGGAAGTGACTATTCCCTGGAATAATTTGTATAAAGGACCGGTGGAAGTCGATCCCAATCATCCCGGCGTCGTGACGTTGGCTCAATCATTTAGAGAAGTAATGAAAACCGAACCGGAAATTGTAAGTTCACCGATTGTTTGCGATGCCAATTTCTGGTTCCACGAAGGGCTACCGGTGGTGGTTTTTGGACCGGGCGGCACTTCAATGGGTTTACACGGAGCTAATGAATATCTTCCGATTAAAGATCTGATTGCCGCCTGTCGGATTTATGCACAAATGATCATCAACTGGTGTGGTGTTGCCTGAAAAAACCCCTAAAGCTCGACTCGATGGTTTTTCGATTTAGGTAAATACAAGATCCCTTGAATAAGAATATCCGAAATAGGCCACACCGGAGGAAGCCAAAGAAGAA
>DHOO01000006.1:16748-17999 GCA_002409975.1 Firmicutes bacterium UBA5388 | reverse complement strand
ATTCTGTGATAATGTCACCCTGAAATATTTCTGAGAAAATGTCACCCCCTGGTTAAACTGAAAGGATGATATTGTCAATGAATCAGGATGAGCGAAACAAGCTCTATATTGCCCGTTGCCTACTTGACGGCAAAATGACGATCAGAGAAGCAGCCGGGATTCTAGGCCTAAGCGAACGCCAGATAAAACGCCTCAAAAAGGGGGTCAAGGAACAGGGCGATGCGTTCGTAATCCATAAAAATCGTGGCCGGAAACCTGCGCATGCTCTTACTGATGAAATTCAAAACCTGGTAATCTACCATAAACAATCGGAGAAATATTCTAGGGCTAATTTTTCGCATTTTCAAGAATTACTGGAGGAACATGAGTCTATTCATCTTAGCAAGCCTTCGATCTATAGAATCCTAGTCTCAAATGGCTTTACCAGCCCTAAAAAACACACAAGGGTTAAACAGCATAAACGTCGGAAGAGAATGCCCCAAAGGGGAATGTTGGTACAGATTGATGCCAGCCCCCATACTTGGTTTTTTAACGGTGAGGAATGCTCATTGCACGGTACCATTGATGATGCTACTGGGGAGATTTTAGCTTTGTTTTTTACGCCAAATGAATGTCTGGAAGGGTACTGGCGGGGTATGAAGATGGTAATCTCAAGTAAGGGCATCCCTTTGGCCGTCTACTCCGACCGTCATAGCATCTTCCGTTCTCCGAAAATCGATAAGTTATCACTTGAAGATGAGTTGAAAGGAAGAAAGGTTAACGCCACTCAATTTGGTAGGGCTATGGCTGAGCTAGGTATTAACCTTATCTGGGCCAAAACTGCCCAGGCCAAGGGGCGTATTGAAAGATTGTGGGAAACTCTCCAAAGTAGGCTTCCCATAGAATTAAATATTGCCGGTTATAACTACAATTGAGGAGGCTAATGCGTTTTTAGCTGCGTTTATTAACGAATACAATAATAAGTTTGCTGTGGAACCTAGGGATCCCCAATCTGCCTTTCGTAAGCTTAAAGATTCTATTAATCTTAACTATATCCTCTGTATCAAAGATACTAGGCAGGTAGATAACGGTTCAGCATTTTCTTATCAAGGCGTTTATTACAGGGTTATTCGTAATGGTAAAGTCATGCCGGTGATCCCTAAAGCTAAAGTCACCGTTTTAAAAAGCCCTCAATTCGGCTTAAAAGTTGAATACAGCGGCTCGGTCTATGATGTCGAGGTATTAGATGCGATGCCATTAAAAGAGGTGATT
>DHOO01000006.1:0-16585 GCA_002409975.1 Firmicutes bacterium UBA5388 | reverse complement strand
CAAGACCGCCTAAACAGCCTCGTAAGGCTTTTAAACCCCCAGAAGATCACCCTTGGCGAACGAGTCTCCTAATTCCCTCAACCCATGTACGATGAATCTGATCGAGAAATTATTGAGGCCCTCTACAGCTCACGACTTGCTTGGCGATAGGAACTTCAAAGTTTTATTATTTGCAATATATGGGTGCCCATTTTTCTGTTTATTATTTAGTCCAGTACATCGGGAACATTTTTCTAGCAACAAGCGGTCTCCAGATGCTTGCATTAGGTCATCTAACAAGACTTGGTTGGAACGAAGATAAAATTAATTACGATAAATAAAGTTACAACTATATACATATCGACCTGAACAAAGCAAAACCTATTGATCTTCATCTTAAAGCATGACGAAAAAGCCCCTATAGACCGCCTGTAATCAGAGAAGTTACTAGGGAAAACAACATTAACATAGGCCGGACTACGTTAATGACCGTAGTGAATTTGGCAACTGGGAGATTGATACGGTCATCGGGAACAAGAATAAGGGGCGGGTCTACTAACATTTTAAAGCTTAAAGACTGAACCGCTAAATCGGTTACCGAAGCTATAAGTTTTCATTGCTCTTAATGTCTCTAACTACAGATAACAGTCCGGAGTTTACTTTAACTGCTAAGGATATTTATCTTAATATAATATCTGGAGGTTTCCCAATCCTCAGTGTAGAAGCAGCCGATAAATCCATAAGGTTGAGGGTATACTCCCTGTTGCATAAAGCTTTATCCCGTGTTTTAGTTTACCTGGTTGTAGTCGATCTGTAAAGCTCTAGATATTTCTGGAACCGTTCCTGATATACTCTTCTATTTTTCGATGGCGGGGGCGTCGCCTGTCTTAAGTCGGGAGTAAAACCTCCCGTCTTTTTTAACCCACCGGCCGCCGCCAACCCGACGATGGCCGCTCCGACCGTGGAATCGTTCGTCACTCCAGTTGTTAACAACTCCCGACCGAATATATCGGCGGCCATTTGGAGCCAGAACCGAGAATGCATAATTCCTCCGGAAATCACTATTTTCTCCGGGGCGCCGGCCAGCGCCGTGAGGAGTTGATAACAATGGTAGACGTTGAACAGAATTCCTTCCAAGATGGCAAAGTAAAGATCGGCCAAGCGGTGGGTCGGCCGTAATTCTAAAAACCCGCCCAGTCGGCGGTCTTCCCACCCCGGACACCTTTCGCCAAAGAGAAAAGGCAGGAGGAAGGGGGCTTGTGCAATATCAACTTTGGCCGCTTCCGCTTCGAAGTAGTCGTAACTCCGCAACTCCTCCGGTAGATTATTTAAGAACCAATCTAGACAACTGCAGGCGCCTTGGGTCGAGGCGCCAATCAATCTCATCCCATTATACAGATAATAACACCAGGTGGAAGGCTTGTCCGGAATTAACGGTTCTGGGCTGACCATCCTTATAGCTGCGCTGGTCCCGACGGAAAAGGACATGATTCCCGCCCGATCCCCACCGATTCCCACCTGATTCATGGCTCCATCCGAAAAACCAACCGTTACCGGTAAACCGGCCGGCAGACCTACTTCCTTCGCAATCGACCCCTTCAAACCGGCCCAATGGGGGGCCTCCCGCAGAGGACTGAATTGGCTGGGCTCTAAATTAACCATCGCCAGTAAGTCTCGGTCCCAATCTAAAGTATGAATGTTAAAAAACCCGGAAGCAGAAGCGATACATTTGGAAACACCCGCTTCCTCGGTCAGTCCTTCATAAACGTATTCCACCTGGGAGGAGATGTACCGTACTTTCCGCACCAGTTCCGGTGCGGTCTTCTGCAGATGGTAATACTTCCAATATGGGTACATCGCATGGACCATGTGTCCGGTTTTTTGGTAATACTCTCTACTGAAATCCTGGTCCGCCTTTAAAGGATCCACTGTGGGCCCAGCGCTAACATCCGCCCAAGTATAGATGGGACTGATTGGAGCACGGTTCACATCCAACAACAGTAGACTATGCCAGGCGCTGCCTAATCCAATGGCCGCGATCTTCCGGTCTGTCCGTTGGACCACCTGTTTAAGCGCTCCCATGGCCGCCGCCCAAACTCTCTCCGGATCTAAGTGCAGCGTATCCGCCACTTCCTGGCTATATTTCAGCGAGACCTCATCAATAACGCCCTCGGCGGGGGAGAATAAAATTGCTTTTGCCGCTGATGTACTAATCTCAAGTCCAACTACATTCATCCTGTCAGCCACCAACTTAGTTTTTGACCCTCTCAATAAACTGGGCTGCTAAAGCGGTTAGGTCATCCCACTTTTTCTCCGCAATTAGTTCTTTTTTCACTAAAGAACCACCGACCCCGACAAAACTGGCTCCTGCTTTAATAAACTCAGCGGCATTATCTAAGTTAACACCCCCGGTCGGGGTCAACCGAACTTGCGGCATTGGTCCCTTAATATCTTTAATAAATGATGGTCCAAGTTTCGTCGCGGGGAAGATCTTCACAAAGTCAGCGCCTGCATCCCAGGCTTGTAAAATTTCCGTCGGCGTAAAGGCCCCGGGCACGCAAGGAATACTGTAACGCTGACACATCTTGATCATATCTAGGTTTAAAATTGGTCCCACCACATATTTGGCGCCTGCTAAAATTGCCGCCCGGGCTGTTTCCGGATCCAGCACACTACCGACGCCAATCACCACGTCAGCATCTAATTTCTCATTGGCTTCTTTGATCACTTCTAAAGCCCCGGGCGAAGTCATCGTTATTTCCAAGGCTTTAACTCCACCTTTATGTAAGGCCGCTGCCGCTGCCAAAAGATGAGCGGAACTGTCTACCCTAATTACTGCAACCACTTTTGTTTCCAGCAACGTCCGGCATACTTCCTCTTTCTGCATTCCGACACCCTCTTTCTCTTTATTCCCTATTCAAATCCGCTAGTTTTTCAGCTAAGTTTTAACCAATGTCCGCTCGCAAACCATTTATGAAATCCGCTCTTCTACCTAAAGCTCTCGGTTCACCGTAAATTCGGGTCGCTTCCCCGTAAGGCCAGCGATGAGGTTTTCCACCGCTAGCCTCCCCATGGCTCCGATCGCTTCCCGGGTGTGGGCCCCCATATGTGAAGTCAGCACCACATTATCCAAGCTGCGGAGGGGGGAATCGGTCGGGGGTTCCTGCTCATAAACATCTAAAGCGGCGCCGGCTAATTTCCCCTCTTTAAGCGCATGGTAAAGGGCTTCTTCATCAAGAACTCCGCCCCGGGCGGTATTGACTAAAATCGCCGTCGGTTTCATGATGTTTAGGTCTTCTTTCGAAAGCAGATGGTATGTACTGTCATCTAGCGGAAGGTGAAGGCTGATCACATCTCCCGCTGCTAATAACTCCTCCAACTTCAGGTAAGTTGCGCCTACCCTTTCTGCCCATTCTTGGTCCAGTTTTAAATCACAACAGATAATCTTCATGCCAAACCCCTTGGCCAGAAGCGCAACCTCTTTGCCGATTTGACCGGAGCCGACTAGCCCTAAGGTTTTCCCCTTAAGTTCAAACCCTTGATATTTCCCCCACTGCCCCTCACGGATCTTACGATCGGAACAACAGATGTGTCTGGCGACATTTAAAATCAGCCCCATCGTCAATTCGGCCACTGCTAAGCTGTTGGTGCCTGGTGTATTGGTAACAATAATCTTCTGCCTGGTTGCCGCCGCCAGGTCAATATTATCGATCCCGACCCCGTATTTGGAGATGACTTTCAACTTAGACGCGGCCTTTAACACCTTTGCGTTTAACGGATCCAAGCCGACGATGATTCCTTCAATCGCACCGACCAAGTTAATCATCTCTTCCTCAGTCAGCAAACGGCCGTAAGGGTTAAATATTAGATCATAGCCTAATTCTTCCAAATGCTCGGCCAGCTTCGTATTGACCAGCCGAAAGGTCCGGGGAGTAATCAGTACTTTTCTTCCCATTATCCTTTACCCCCTATACTAGACTTTTAAATAAACTATTTTTACTTCATTTTCTTATTACCAGCAACAATTATCTCTTGTTCCTTGTAATAAACCCCGGAAATTAGGATCGGATTAGTCATTAACTTTCTCTACCATCAATCAAACCCATGAATTATTTTAATATTTCGAGCGATTGATCAACAATATTTGAAACTGACAATCCGTAATAATCAAGCAACTCATCGCCAATACCCGACTGACCAAAACGGTCCTGAATTCCTATACGGATAACTGGGGCTAAGTTATAAGATGACAGCGTTTCGCTGACTGCAGAGCCTAAGCCCCCAATTATAGTGTGATCCTCTACGGTTATTATACCCTTTGTTTCTTTTGCAGCATCAATAACCGCTGTTTCATCCAAGGGTTTGACCGTATGCATATCAATTACCCGTATTGAAAATCCAAGTTTGCTTAACTCTTCAGCAACTGATAAAGCCTTGCTTACCATGTTCCCAATGGCGATTATTGTTAAATCCTTGCCTGAACGTAATTGAACGCTTTTTCCGATTTCAAACTTAAAATCTGACTGGTACACAGGCTCATGATCGGAGCGGCCTACTCGCATATAGACAGGTCCTTGATATTCGGCAATAGCCTGAACGGCTTTTTTGGTGGATACCCAATCAGCCGGTGCAATAACAACCATATTCGGAATAGCCCTTAAAATAGCAATATCTTCAATTGCTTGATGGGTGGCGCCATCTTGTCCAACTTCAACTCCGGCGTGGGTTGCGACAATTTTTACATTTAATTTCGGATAAGCAATGAAGTTCCGAATTTGTTCTACGGCGCGCATACTGGCAAAGACAGCAAAAGTACTGACAAATGGAATCAAACCAAAGGTTGCCATTCCGGCAGCGCAAGACATCATATTTTGTTCAGCAATCCCCATATCAAAAAAACGTTCCGGAAATTCTTCAGAAAATTGTACTGTTTGGGTTGCCTTAGATAAGTCCGCATCTAATACTACTACTTTGGGGTTTGTTTTTCCCAGTTCGACCAGGCTTTTACCATATGCCACGCGGCTTGAAAGCAAATCTTTCAAAGTGTTTTCATCCTTTCGTCTAATTCAATCAAGGCCTTCGCCAATTCTTCCTTTGTAGGAACTCGACCGTGCCATCCAACCTGATTTTCGATGAATGAAACTCCTTTGCCCTTAACCGTTTTTGCAATAATGACACTGGGACAATCGACAGTTTGTTTAGCTTCTTCAAAAGCATTGACGATCTGTTCGATATTATGACCATCAATTTCTATGACTTTCCATCCAAAACTCCGCCATTTATCCGCTAAAGGACTCAGCTCCATTACTTCTGAATTGGAACCATCAATTTGCAGTCGATTATAATCAATAATTGCCGTTAAATTAGCTGCTTTATAGTGGGCTGCTGCCATTGCTGCTTCCCAAACTTGTCCCTCTTGTAACTCACCACACCCTAAAAGAACATAAATTCGGTTCTGCTTTTTTAATAAACGGGAAGCTAAGGCCATACCTAGCCCAGCTGAAAGTCCTTGGCCTAACGATCCGGTACTAATATCGATGCCTAATGTCCTTTTCATGTCCGGGTGGCCTTGAAGCTTACTCCCTAACTTACGTAAAGTCGATAAACTTTCTAAAGGGAAATAACCTTTCAGGGCTAAAGTAGCATAAAGCGCCGGGCACGCATGGCCTTTAGAAAGAATAAAGCGATCACGGTCTTCCCAGTCCGGTTTCGCAGGGTCTATATTCATTTTTGAAAAATATAAAACACTAAGGATATCTGCTTCCGAAAGGCTTCCACCGGTATGTCCAGACTTTGCTTCGCACAACAACTCAAGGGTAAGTTTGCGAATTTGATATGCTTTTTTTGAAAGCTCATTTACTTGAATAATTTCCAATTTGCCTACACCCTTTCAAGATTCGACACTCTTTATATGATATTATTAATTCCATCGCCTACGCTAACCTGTACGCGAAAGCATCAATTAATTCGGCAAAATTAAAATCTTCGCTCCGATCCCTTTTTCCGCATATTCAAAGGCCTGTTTCCATTCCTTAAGGGTGAATTTATGGCTTACCACAAACCCCGGATCGATTTTACCGCTCTCCATTAAGTTCATCGCCCGGTTCCAAGAACTGTGCGACGAGCTCATATTAAAATATATCTCAGCAACCTTAGCCATGGCTATCTGCCAAGGAAACTCAACCATCCGATTTCCCGGTAAACCCACACCGATAATCCGGCCTAGATGCTTGATTACCTGAACAGTCTGGGCAATTGCTTTTGGCGATCCGGAAGCCTCAATAGCGACATCAACAAGTTTGCCCTTGGTATTTTCTTCGATCTTGGCAACGACATCTTCTTTGCTTCCGTTAATAATATAATCCACGGGTATTTGTTGGGCGATCTTAAAACGATAGTCAACATCCCGGTCTGTTCCGACCAAAATTACCTGCGAAGCGCCAGAAAGAAGTGCTACCTTAGCCGATAAAAGGCCAATAGGGCCTGCCCCAAAGACAACAACCTTATCCCCGGCATGGATTTTACCCCGTTCCGCCACCTCATGTAAGACAATAGCTAATGGTTCCGCTACGGCCGCTGATTCGTAATTGATCTTTTCAGGAATACGATGTAATAAAGAGAACGGCATCGTCACATAATTAGCAAAAGCCCCGTCCATACCCCATCCCGGTGAACGTTTATCCGGGCAGATCTGGCTGTAACCCGCACGGCATAAATCACAAACACCACAAGTCCGCGAATGGGGTTCCGCCACTACCCGGTCGCCTTTTCTCCAACCTTGTACTTCTTTGCCTACTTCGACAATTTCACCGGCAAACTCATGTCCCAAAATGACTGGGGGGTAATAAGGAAAACTGTCGTGTAATATATGTATATCCGTTCCGCAAATTCCTGCCGCTTTCACCTTAATTAGTACTTCATTTGCTTTAATTGAAGGAATCGGAACCTCTTTTAATTCAATAAAACCCGTGCCTTTCCCTGTCTTTACCAACCCTTCCAATAATTTTCACCCCTTTTGTTATGACAATTTTTTAAAGCTTTCCTTTATGAAAAGCAGGTTAGTAAGCTTAAGTTTGGACATCTCAAGCTTACTAACCTATCTACCTTGATCAACCAGGAGGGTTCTTGTTTATTACTTACGTAGCAGATCAAGGCACCCGGAGACAATTTCCTTGCACTTCGCTTGGAAATTGCCCATATCACTACCCATGATCAACATATTTATGCCTTTATCAATGGCTTTCTTCGCACCCTCGAGGGTAGCGGGAACCACCGGAGCCATAACGCTTACTCCTAGAGGTTTGGATTTTGCTACAATCTCCTTTAGCGCTGCTTCTACTTCCGGGGCATCCATCTGATAGTACAAAATTTTGCCTAAGGAATTAGCATAATCAGTCGGTCCGAAATTAATGGCGTCGATCCCCGGAACGCTCATGATCTCGTCAATATTATCCATAAACTCAAAGTCTTCGGCCATCGGAAGAATTAAAGATTCGTTATTGCTCTCTTCAATATATTTTCCCCAGTTAAAATTAGGGCCTGCATATCCGGCCGCCCGCACAGTAGCATCGGCTCCTCTCCGTCCACGGGGCGGAAACTTGGCGGCTCTTACACATAATTCGGCGTCTTCTTTCGTTTTGACATGGGGAATAATTACTCCCTCCGCGCCCATTTCTAAAGCTTTACGGATTTCAACCTCGTCACATCCGGTCACCCTAACTAATGGGCTAACTCCACTTAATTTAGCCGCCATAATAAGTTTTTCCATTTCAAGTCCTACACTCAACGGTGTGTGTTCGGCATCCAAAAAAGCAAAATCAAAACCCCAGTTTCCTATAGCTTCAACCATTGCCACCGAACCTGTATACACTGTCATTCCAAACACAGGTCCTTTTTCCATTTTTTCTCTTAAACTTACATATGCCATAGTAACGCCTCCAAATTTATTATATATTAATCACACACAAACTATTAACTGAGATAATTAACCAAGCGAAAGCTGAACAAAGGGTTTAAGTCCTTCTAGCACCATATCATCTTGGGAAGTCCCTTTTTTATAAATAACTAATACTTCTGCCGTATCGTTCACCGGGAAAGGAGCTAGATGCCAAGTTCCAGGTTCTAAAAGTAATCCCTCACCTTGATCCAAAACAACCGCTAACATATTTTCTTGAGAACAACCAAGATCCCCAGCAGGTGCTAATGGGACTATAGTTGGTCCATTTAATGAAATTACCAGCTCCGGAGTGTGCGCATGTTTTTCCATTTGCTTTAAAAGTAATGATCTCTTCTTTACCTCAAGAAAATTCGCCTCAACCGGAAAATCGAATCCGAAGATATTACTCCATACGTTACAATTAATTGTGCTTCGATCCGGAGACTTTCCCGGTAAACAGATATGTTTAGCCATACTTTTTAGCGACTCATTATTTATGCTTCTAACGTTTACTTGACGAGTTTTTACTTCATCCATAATTATTACTTCCTTTTCAGTTATGAATTCAATCGATCATTAAAAAGGTGCGATGGTTTTAGCTAAATCAGTACGCCGATGTTCTTTATTATGGGCAGCCATAGCCCAAAGATAAAAACTTTTCGCATTTGGAGCCGCAACCGTAGGATGTCCTCCCCTTGGCATAATTGCCACATCCCCTTCTTTAACTACTTCGCACAGATCGATTTCAGAAAAGGAATTCAGACATATTTGAACAACAAACCCCGGTTCAGGCAATTCATGGTACAAATACAGCTCTTCTAATTCCTTAGTATGATCGTGCGGCGGCCAACTGGTCCAGGCTCCCTGATTACCACAGGTCAACCCGACAATTAATCTACAGGCATCAACTTTTTTCTGATCTATCATGGTATATACTTTTCGAGCATAAACACCACTACCTGCTATTTCGAAACGTTCCGGATCCGTTTTCACCTCCTCAAATTTAATCAATTTAACCTCCGTATCTTTAAAAGCATCAGCTTCAATAAGTACCACATCTAGTAATTCAGGAGCATCATTCTTAACCGTACACTCCAAATGCCAAGGAAGATATAGGGTATCATTTTTTTGGAGAGTATAGCTTTCTCCGTTTACTAAAACGGTGGCTTTACCGTTTAAACACACCAATCCCCGCTCATTGTCGGTAGCTTCCAAGTCACAACTTTTTTTCTCCGAAAGCCAGAGTCGACTATAGACTAAATGTTTCAAATCACTATTTTCCGGAGAGACAACTTTGTGTAAACCGTCTGTTGCCTGTGGTGTATGAAATACCCATTCTTTATTGCTCATAACTTCACCCTCTATTTAATATTTGTGTCAAAGCTATTGCTTTAGTTACCGCTATTTCGTCACTTACTTTTCTACTTTAAATAACCTTCTAACGTTTCCGGATTCAAAGCATTTAAGGGTTTTTTACCATTTATAACATTTATAATGTTTTTTGCAGCTAATTCCCCAGCTCTTTTAATCGCATCCGGTGTGCTTCCGCCCATATGGGTCGAAAAAACGATATTTGGTGCCTGGAATAAAACATAATCAGCCAGCGGAGGTTCAACCGAAAATACGTCAATACCCGCCCCGGCAATTTTCCCTGATTTTAGGGCGTCCGCAAGGGCTTTTTCGTCAACAATTCCTCCCCGGGCAGTATTGACTATATAACAACCGTCTTTCATTAAAGTAATTTCTTTTTCTTTGATAAGCCCGTGGGTCTCATTGGTCAATGGAGTATGAATCGTAATAAAATCACTTTGCTTATAAATTTCTTCTTTACTTACATATTTAATCCCATTTTTTACCGCGAATTCATTGTCTAATACGGGATCATCAGCGATCACCTTCATCCCGAACGCCCTGGCTCGAAGGGCAACCTTCTTACCAATGTGACCCAAGCCGATAATGCCGAGGGTCTTTCCTTCTAATTCAATACCAATATACGGTGTTAAATCACTTTTTCGAACCGACGTATCTGCTTCAAAAATATTTCGCGCTAAACAAATGATTAATCCTAACGCTAAATCAGCTACGGCATTAGAGTTACTCCCCGGTGTATTACAAACGACAACCCCATGTTTAGTCGCAGCTGGGATATTAATATTGTCAGTTCCGATACCATGTTTTGATAATACTTTCAGTTTCTTTCCGGCTTTTACAACATCCTCATCAATCTTGTCTAGACCAACAATAAAGCCATCCTTGTCCTCAATAAGCTTAATCAGTTCTTCTTTAGGAAGGCCGGTATCATTCCAGTAATCATCTACTTCAAAACCATTACTCTCTAAAATCCCTTTTGTTGTCCCCATATATTGCTCAAAGTTAATAGGTAATGAAATTAGTACTTTCTTCCCGTCTGCCATTTTCTATCTCCCTTTCTTTATAGTAATGATAACGAAAGTTTGTTCTAGCTTTTAACTGCACCTGCTGTAATCCCCCCTACTAAGTTTCGCTGAATTAATAGAAAGACAATAATAACCGGAACTGCAATAATTGCGCCTGCTGCCATCATCTCCCCCCATACCATTCCAATCTGTTCATTCAAATAAATTGATAATCCAACGGGTGCTGTCTTCAGAGGATCCGACTTAAGGAGAATCAACGGGAAAAGATAAGAATTCCAAGCATTTAAAAAGCATACAACTGAAGCTACCGTCAACCCCGGTAATGCCATGGGTAACATAATCCTTGTGATCACTTGTAATCTTCTGCACCCATCTACAACTGCAGCTTCTTCTACTTCTACCGGTAATTTTACAAAATAGCCCCGTAATAACCACATACAAACAGGTATATTAAATATAGTTTCGACCAGGATCATTCCTAACAACGAATTATTTAACCCTGTCTTTACACATAAAACAAAAACCGGGACAATTAAAGCCAATGGTGGAACCAGATAACAAATAAGCGCAAAACTCGAAGCTGCTTCCCGACCGCGAAACTGTATACGGCTTATGGCATAAGCTGCCGGCGAACATAAAACGAGAGTAAGAAAAGTGGTTGTAATCCCGACAATCAAAGAATTCCAAATGAAAACAAAGGCGCTTTCCGTAATTTTAACGTCCCCGCAATACCCGGAAAATACATTCCGATAGTTTCTAAAGGTTATATTATCGTCGGGTAATAATTTAGGAACCTTACTAACTATTTCTGTTTCCGGACGGAAAGATGTGAGTATCATCCAATAAATCGGAAAACAATTAAAGATAACAATTAAAGTAATCAAAACCATGGTGAGAACCTGTTTAGTTTTGTTTATAGCCTTTTTATTAGCAAGCTTCATGCTGAATCACTTCCATTTTGAGTTTTCTCGGAAAATTCATCCTCAAGAAAATGCTTCTTTACCAAACAACCTGAAAATAATGTAGTAGCACACGATGACAAATAGCAAAATGTGGACTGCAATGGCGGCACCGGAACCCAATGACATTCCTTCAAAAGCCGTCCGGTAATAATAAATTGGTAATACATTAGTAGCATTTCCAGGTCCGCCTTTTGTTAATAACCAAATAATATCAAAACTGCGGAACAGGGCGCCGATACGCAAAATATATAGTACAGCTAGCGGTGCTTTAATCGAAGGTATAATTACTTTTGTATGAACCCTAAAATTAGAGGCACCATCCATTCTTGCCGCTTCAAGCAGTCCAGCAGGAACCTGCTTTAAGGCAGCAATAATTACCATTGTTGAAAAGGGCATTAGTCTCCAAACATTCGCAATAATCACAGCGGGCATGGCTGTATCCATTCTTCCTAGCCATGGTATTGGCCCGGACAAAATATGAAGGGTTTCGCTTAAGAGGTAATTAACAATTCCATAGGTCATATCATAACTCCAACGAAAAATAAAAGCCGTAATGACATCAGATATAACCCACGGCAGAAACAAACCGGCATAAACAAGGGATTTGCCTCTGAAATCAAAGTTAACAAGACTAGCAATTAAATAACTTAAAACAATACTAACAACCGTTGCAATAGCTGTAAAAACCAAGGAACGATAGCCAGCGGTCCAAAATTCCGCATTCTTATATAAATTTATGTAGTTCCTTAGACCAATAAATTTGCCAGCTTGATCAGGCCTTAGCATATTTGTTTTGGTGAAACTTAATATTAACAGCTGCAGACAGGGCCATAACAAAAATATACAAAGAACAATAAATGCTGGTAAGAAAAAACTATAACCGATCTTGGTTTCAGATTTAGAGTATAAATTTTTCATGTTAGCCACCACCAAAAAAGACTTTTTATCTCTTCTTCATTAACTAGTTTTTTAAATTTTCGGGCTAGCTATTTGCTAGCCCGAAAATCTAGCTTTAATTTAGTCCCATTCCTCACTGACTTCATTCAAGTTATCTTCCAACCAGTTTAATACTCTTTTCGTCGACCATTTGTTAACATAGATATTATCCATTACTTTGTCATAGCCGCATCTTGAGAAGAAAATTCCGGACCAAGGAACTACCGGTTCATCCCACTTACTTGCTTTGACCGATTCCAAAGCAGCGCGATAAGTAGATTCATACCTTGCTCGTGCTTTCCAGAAACCACTATCTTCCCATACCGGGGATAAAGCCGGAACGTGGCCATCAACATTCTTGGAGAAATATTGGGCAGCAACATCTTTCCTAATGACAAATTTAATGAATTCTTTAGCTGCTTCTTCTTTAGGTCCTTTAACAGCGACCAAAGAATTATAACCAATAAACGTACCTTCACGTCCTTTAACGTTTACAGGAATACCGGTTGCCGCAATTTTACCTTCATCAAACCACTCCGGAACATCCCGGTCAAAAGGAAACAGATAAGAAGTACTTGTCGCAATCATTGCTCCGATTCCCTCTGTAAACGCCAATCTGGTATCTTCATGGGTATAACTAACTGAACCAGGATACATCGTATCATTAGCTAATTTTCTAAAGAAGTTAAGGGTTTCTTCAGTACGTTTCCCGATTGTCGCGTTCCCATCTTCATCCCACCAGTAGTCTCCATTGCTACAAACTAAATCCATAAAGGGAAACCCTTCTTTGAAACCACAGACCATACCCCAACGGTCGATTTTACCATCGCCGTCAGTATCCTCTGTAAGTTCTTTTGCCACCTGATACCATTCATCCCATGTTTGAGGCGCAGATAATCCTTTTTCATCAAACCAGTCTTTACGATAAACTAAGACATGGGGGAAAGTAATCCAAGGCACACCATAACATTTTCCATCATATCTTGCACGTTTAAGGAAAATTGGATGGACCCAGTAGTCCTCACCCATTTCAGCGATAATATCGTCGACAGGAGCAGCGACCCCCATTAATCCCATGCTTACGCTCTGGGTATCACCAAAATCCGCTAATATAACGTCGGGAAGCGTTCCTCCTGCCTTAGCAGTTGCCACCTGCGTCATTAGGTCTTTTGTGGAAAAAATATTCTTTATGACCTTAATTCCAGTTTCCTCCTCAAATTCTTTCATTAATTTGTCAAACGCTTCTACGTGAGGAGCACGAGTGTTAACATCCCAAAATTCAATGGTTTGAACTTTTGCTTCTACTGTAGAGAATACAGCTAGGCACAAAACTAAAGACAAAACAATTGTTAGATACAAACATCCTTTTTTCACTTTCCCAACTCCTTTTTAACTTTTTATTTGGAGAACGTTTATTTTCTTCTCTTAATTATCACCCCCTTCATTACTTGAAGATGGTATTGAATTTACTTAGAACACTATGTTCTTAATTGACTTTATGGCAAGTGTCTCTAATAATAAGGGACGTTTCAAGAATAATTCTTTTTTTCTCCCGATCTCCATTGATCACTTCCAACAAACGTTCAACAGCTAGCCAGCCTTTGTCATATCCTGATTGCCGAACTGTCGTCAGTGGCGGATAAGTGTACTTTGAAGAAAATATGTCGTCAAAACCAACAACAGATATGTCTTTGCCAGGCATATAGCCTTTTTCCCTCAATGCGCCAATAGCACCTATAGCCACTAAATCGTTGAAAGCAAAAAAAGCTGTAGTGTCGGGGTTTCCTTTTAGAATCCGTTCAACACTTTCCGCTCCTACGTTGGATAGCGGTATCTCACTAGTAGTAACTAAATTCTCGTTGAAAGAAATACCATTGTTTGCTAAGGCTTGTCGATAACCTTCAAGTCTATAGTAACCGGAGGCTACTTTAATTGGGCATCCTATAAAGGCTATTCTTTTATGCCCTAAACTAATTAAATATTCGATTACTTTTTTAGCCGCAGCAAAGTCATCAATATCAATTTGGTTAAAAGGTTGGTTGCTAATTAAACTAGATAACAAGACAAACGGCAATTCTTCCTCGATAAGTTTCATAATTACATAGTCATTTTTCGGGTAACTAATAATGATTACCCCATCAACATGTTGCTCATGAAAGAGAAATGTAAAAGAATCTTTTTCGGATGTAACTAAAAGAAGATTATATTTAACTTTTGATGAGGCTTCGACTGCACCACGTAAAATATCAAGATAAAAAGGGTTGCTAAACACATATTCATCTGGCCGAGGAATAACTAACCCTATAGTTTTTGTATCCCCTCTAAAAAAGTTGCGGGCCTTTTCGCTTGGTTTAAAATTGGTTTCTTCAATTAACTGTTTAATCCGAGTACGCGTTTTTTCGGAAACTCCTTGCTGATTATTAAGTACTCTGGATATAGTGGCTACCGATACTCCAGCCATGCGAGCTAAATCTCTGATGGTTATTGGTTTGATTTGATTTGTTCTTGTCATTGTATCCTCCAAGCAAAACTATAATTTTATCTTTTATTACGTAACCGTATACATATCTGCTAGACTGCCTCAATAATTGTAACCCTTTACCTTTATATACCGCCCATTTATCCGCCAACCTACTTAACCGGTTACGTTCTGTTAATACCATAACATTTATTAATAATATTGTCAAGGTAATAAAAAGCGACTGGTGTAGTTATTCTGTGATCGCCTGTTTAGTAAACTAACCCCTGATAAATGAAAAAACATTAACACTGCGCCATTTGGGCGTTATTTTTATGTCAAATTAATTACATTTTCATGTTGTGCATTGTGGTGTATTATGGTATAATTAGATAGGCTTGGAAGGGAGGGGATTGCAGTATGTTCCTTAAATCAACAAAACAAAAAAACGGCCGGATTAACCTTAGCTTCGTTCATGGCTACAGGGACCCTATAACTAAAAAGACAAAACACAAAGTGATAGAAAACTTGGGCTATGTAGATGAATACTTTGATCGTTATGAAGACCCGATAGCACATTTTAAAGAGGTTGCCCGTATACGCACTCAAGAAATGGAAGAAGAGGAATCTAGAAAGGAAATTCCTTTAGGGTCTGTCTTTGAAGATGAACTCATGGATGAAAACGAAGACGCCATACGGCACTTAGGGTTTTTACCACTTAGCACGATTTATCATGAGCTAAAGCTTGATCAGTTTCTTATCAATCGCCAGCGTAGCAAATCCATGGATTACTCACTTAACGATGTTATGCAACTTTTAGTCTACACACGTGTGCTTGCTCCGGGATCCAAGAGAGCCAGTTTCCGGCAAAAAGAAAACTTAGCTGGATCCTTTAACTGTGACTGGTTCGATGTTTACCGTGCCTTAGATTACTTTGCTGGGTTTCGTGAGGATCTTCTTTTGCACCTACATGAACAAGTTAGAATTAATTACAAGCGTAAGACCAATGTGGTTTTCTATGATGTTACAAATTACTATTTCGAGATTGATCAGGAGGATGATTTTCGTCGTAAAGGTTTTTGTAAACATAATACCCGCAACCCCTTAGTTCAAATGGGTTTGCTTCTTGATGCTAATGCTATCCCTATTACCTATCGTCTCTTTACAGGAAATACACATGACAGCCAAACGATGATGCCGCTACTACAGGAGACACGTAAGACATATGGACTTAATCGGGTCATTATTGTTGCTGATAAGGGTTTAAACAGCGGGGATAATGTGGCATTTCTTATGGTAAAAGGTGATGGCTTTGTTTTCTCTCAAAAAATAAGGGGAGCTAGTCAGGAACTTAAGGAGTATGTCTTTAACCCGGCTGGATACGTGGTAAAAGAAGGAGTAGTGAAGGCAACAGACTTATGGAGTCAGCAAGTCGAAAACCAAGATGTGCCTGCTTTTCGCATGAAATCTAGGCTATCCCCACAAGAGTTTTGGGTAACATATCAAGATGATAAAAAACGTAAAATCCCTTTAGATGTGAAACAAATCGTTTGCTATAACGAACTGTATGCCAGACGGCAAAAACATAAACGGGCTGAAGTTCTTGAAAAAGCCCAAAAAATCATATCCCGCCCTAAACGCTACTCTAAAAAGGAAGCCGGTGGGGCACTCAGATATGTTAAAAATATTGAATACAACGCAGAAACCGGTGAATGTATAAATACCAAGTGCATCCCATATTTGGATTTGGATAAGATTAGAGAAGATGAAAAGTACGACGGTTATTATGCAATTATTACAAGTGAGGTAGATATGCCTGACCACGAAGTTGTTAAGGCTTATCATGGACTTTGGGAAATTGAACGAAGTTTTAGGATTACAAAAAGCAATCTTAAAAGCCGCCCTGTTCATGTTTCAT
>DHOO01000096.1:8382-9150 GCA_002409975.1 Firmicutes bacterium UBA5388 | reverse complement strand
CTAGAGAAAAGGATGGATCCCCACATCTTGAAGGAATTTAATGATTCTTTACTGACCCCACCTCCCGCCTCTAATCTGATTTTCATTCCTTATATCATGGGTGCCAGGAGCCCTTATTGGGATGACAGTGCTAAGGGATGTTTTATAGGCTTGAACAAGGATGATAGTATCCGGACCATGTACCGGAGTGTATTGGAAGGGTTGGCATTTGACCTTAGACAAAATATAGAGCTGCTGGATGAAAAAGAGGAGATAAGCAGGGTATATACAACCGGCGGTGGTAGTAAGAATGAAGGATGGCTGCAAATAAAAGCAGATGTTTGTAATAGAGTTTTTTGCCGGACAAAGTATAATGACGGAGCGATTCTTGGGGATGTAATTCTTGGGGAATACAGCATTGGTAAAAGAGATATTAAGTCTTCCATTGAACAATATGTGATTGTGGAAAAAGCATTTACTCCACGGAAGGAATATGTAGATAAGTATAATGAAACATACTCGATTTTTAAAAATGTCTATAATCATTTAAAGACGGATTTTCAATTGCTTAGCAAGTAGAAGTAAGGAATTTATGCGATTCCTTAAAATATGTGAAGGTGAGATAGATGTGGGAAAAAGCAAATAATATACAAACCATACAAGAGATCAGAAGTAGGACCATTATTTACTTCGGATTAGGTGCGATTAGTAAAATAGAAGCAATCTTTGCGAGTAAACATTTAAAGGGTGTACAAAGAATAACAGTAGTAGCGGATAAAACCGCATATA
>DHOO01000096.1:7711-8142 GCA_002409975.1 Firmicutes bacterium UBA5388 | reverse complement strand
AAATCTAACCCTTCAACTGAGTTAATTGATCAATGTATCGCAAAATCATTGGCATTTGGTTCAGAGGCGATTATTGCGATTGGCGGAGGAAGTGTAATCGATACGGCCAAGCTCACCGGTGCGATGATCAATAGTCCCGGTGTCTCTTGTGAAAAGTTGTTACAGTATGAGTTCTTCCCGGCTCAATCAATACCCGTGATCGCTATAAATCTGACTCATGGTACAGGTTCGGAAACGAATCATTTTGCTGTGGCCAGTATCGAAGAGAAAAATTATAAGCCTGCTGTGGCCCTTGAAGAGATGTATCCCTTGTACTCAATTGATGACCCGAATTTAATGTCTACTTTGCCGCTGAATCAAACACGGTTTGTTACCCTAGATGCTTTTTCCCATGCCATCGAGGCAGCGACATGTAAAAACGCTAATCCTTT
>DHOO01000096.1:3607-7383 GCA_002409975.1 Firmicutes bacterium UBA5388 | reverse complement strand
CATGCTCTTGAACATCCAATTAGCGCCTTAAAGCCCAATATACCGCATGGTTTGGGATTGGCAACACTTTTACCTGAGGTATTGGAGGTAATATATCCTTATGCAAAAGAGATTTTGGATGAAATGTTACGGCCAATAAACCAAGAAGGCATAACCAGTATCAAAAAGATGATTAAGGATTGGCTTTCTAGTTTAGGTTTGAAAGAGACACTATCAGATCTTGGTTTTACAGAAAATGATGTGGACACATTGGTGACTCTTGTTTATACAACACCGGGGATAAAATATATGCTGGCTAGTTCTCCGGTGGAGATTTCTGAAGATACGGTAAGAAGAATCTATACTAACTCTTTATAGCCTCAATAAGCCTTGCTTGACTATCATGCAAAATTTTTATGCAATGCTTACCGAAATGTTATTTGCGATTGAAACTTTTGAAGTAACCTGCTTTCAAGCAGGTTTTTTGTTGTCAATATCAGTTCCAAAGAATCCTTAAGCTCACATTTCGTATCTTTTAGACGAAGGTCAAGCGGCGACCGACATTTCCCCGGGGAAGAAATGATTAGGTTGTAGCTGTATTGGCAGGTATTTAGCAGATTTTACCCGAAATAAGAGGGGAAGGTTTATAAGGAGGGATCATCTTGTCGGAGTTAAACATCGTTAAAATGATGGAAAAAGTAAACCGTACGTTTATCTCTGTAACGGGACATTCCATTTCTTTTATGGATAGTGAAGGGAGATCGGTTCTCCCCTTTAATCTGAACATTTTCTCGGAATTCTGTAAGTATGTGATTAACAGCGAAAAAGGTGGTCCAAAATGTATGGAATGTAATAAAATGATTGGTTCGGACAGCGAAGATCTGAGTCCTAGAATATCCCAGTGTTATATGGGGCTGACTATAATTACGATTCCCATTGTGATCAGCGGTAAATGCAATTATAGCATCACCTGTGGACAAATGTTAATGGCAGGAGAAGAGGAGGAGTTTTTCCAAGAATTGCGTTTTAAAGCAAGCGAGTTGGATCTCGATCGCAAGAAACTTATCAGCTTTGGGAGAAGGGTTAAAGTAGTAAGAGAAAGGGATATTAACACGATAATGATGTTCCTTTCCTTATTGGCCGAATACATCTCCATAACCGAAACCCAGCTTGAAATGGCCGAACAGCATACAAAACAATTGGAAGACATGATTAAACTGGAGAAAAACTTACGAGAGACCCAGTTTAGGTTTTTACAGGCGCAAATCAGTCCTCACTTTCTTTTTAATACCCTTAACCTGGTGACGAGGGTGGCATTAAAGGAAAAAGCGGACAAGACGGCAGATCTCATCTACAGCCTGTCAGAACTATTGAGAAGAAGCTATAAGACTCCCCATCATAGCTGTACGCTCAGTGAAGAATTTCACCATATCGATAGTTACCTGTATATTCAAAGAATGAGATATTCGGGTTTACTAACAACGGAGATCTTTATTGAGGAAGAAGTGGAGAATACGATGCTACCGATCTTTTCTCTGCAACCATTTGTAGAGAATGCGATGATCCATGGCATCGAGCCGCTCAATAGAAAAGGTTATATCGCTGTTTCAGCGGTGAGAGCAGATGACAAGGTCTTAATAAGAATTATTGATAATGGCGCGGGAATGCAACAGGAAATGGTGGAGAGGATTTTAAAGGGTCAAATTGAACCTTCCCGAGTACAAACCAGCGGTATGGGTATTAAAAATGTGAAGGAAAGGTTGGACTTAGTTTTTGGGGACCGTTATACTATGGAGATAAAAAGCCACCCGGACGAAGGCACGGAAGTAAGTATTTATATCCCACTGACCTTGGAAAGAGGTGAATAGGATGTCCAGAATCCTGATTGTAGAGGATGAGCCTTACGAAAGATTAGAGTTAAAGGGGGAAATTTGCGCGCTCTATGGACAAGATAAGGTAAAAGTAGCTGAAAGTGTTGAAGAAGCAATTGAGGTGGTTAATACCTGGAAGCCCGCGCTTATTCTTCTGGATATCAGACTAAAAGCTAAGTCCGGGCTTGAGGTAGCAAGATATGTAAGAAATAGGTATCCTACCATTGAAATCATTATCGTAACCGCGTATAACGAATTTGAATATGCCAAAGAAGCTATGTCTTTGGGGATAAACTATTACCTCTCCAAACCGGTGAGGTCGAAGACGCTCTTGGAGACAATCAGGGAGGCATTACAGAAAAACAAAGCCGGAGCAGGCTCTTGGGCCCAACCGATCTGGCCGTTGTTGGAAACGGGTCAGGATACCAAAGCAGGAGCTTACATTGGTTTTGAAGTTAATGCGGTTTTGGCGGCAGGCTTTGAAAAAGTAGGAGAAGAACTGGGCGAATATTTGAACTATATTGATTCATCTCTGCAACACGGTAGGACCAAAACCGAATTAAAGGAAGAGCGGGTTATCGTATATCTGGAGCGCAGTATTAAAGATCTAACTACGGAATTAAATAGTTTCGGTCGAGATTTTGAAGACAGGTTCGCTCATGGAATTATTCTCGGGATCGGGCATTCCGGCTCTACGGTGACAGAGTGCTATTTGAGAGCGCTAGCAGCTTGTAATCACAAAATATTCTTTCCCTCTCACCGTGTCCTGGAATACGATCAGACCGTAGGCGAAGGCAAAAATAAATATGATTATCCGCTAACAATGGAACAAAAACTGATTAACCTAGTAAGAAGAGGCGACACCGCCCAGATCAATGAGTTTCTACATCAATTGGCGCCGGCGTTGGTGAGCTTGAGTGATAGAAATTATTCTGTTTTGAGAACATGGGTGGAAGGTTTATATAACTCGCTAGAAAAACTATGTATCAGTGAAGGAGTCTTGTTAAACGGAGTTTCTGCTCTTAAGCCGGATTCCTTCTGGTTCTCCGCGGAACACCTGGAGAGAAACCTTAAAGATCTGGTAAACGGGATCCGCGCTCAGCTTGAAGGAAGGATTAGGAGCCAACATCCACTGATTGCTCAAGCTGTAGACTATATACTGGAACACTATCAAAAAGAAATCACCCTGTTGAAGGTCGCCCAAGAATTAAAGATTAGTTCCGGGTATTTGAGCCGACTTTTTAAAGAAGAAATCGGCACCCCCTTTAAGAACTTTCTGATCGATCTTCGAATGGAGAAGGCGAAAGAACTTTTACAACAAAGCGGGCTGGGCGTTTTTGAGGTTGCTTTCCAAGTGGGTTATTCAGACCCCAATTATTTTAGTGAAGCTTTTAGAAAGTATGAGGGTATGAGCCCCAGTGAATATAGAGAAGCAAATGCTATCCCCTGAATGTTCAGGGGTTTTTTTTATCCATTAAAATTAGGTTTCCCGTTTTTCTTGTCAATTAAGTCCCAATGTAAAATAATTCGAGATTCCGGTCAAAAAAATCAAGAAATCAAACTAAGAAGAAGAGTGTGGTTAAATTAAAGTTAAATTAACGTTATATTAGAGGATCTAAATGCAGAGGAGATCTTGGCTTCATAAATAATAAATAAGTTAATATCATGAGAATTTGAAGCAAACCTGAGGCTGATTCTGCTGCTTCATTTGTAAAGGAGAGAGTTTATGGACAAAAAGCTGCTAATTGAAGTCCTTAAGAAAGAAATAGAAAAGTCCACAGGATGCACGGATCCGGGAGCAGTAACGTTGGCGGTCGCTAAAGCCACAGAGGTGCTGGGAGAAAAACCAGAGCGGATAAAAGTAGCGGTCAGTTCTAACGTGTACAAGAACGGGATTAGTGTTGGGGTGCCGGGTACCGGTCAAAG
>DHOO01000096.1:2383-3333 GCA_002409975.1 Firmicutes bacterium UBA5388 | reverse complement strand
GTAAAGGTCTCATACTTAAAAGAAACGCCCGACCGTTTATATATTAAGGCTGAGGTCTTCAAAGGTGATAATACGGCTTGGACAGTAATCCAGGGAGATTACTCTAACATTACAGAAACGGGAAAGAACGGTCATACGCTCTTTAATAAACCGGTGAAAAAAACCGAAAACGGAGTCGATGCGCTCATTCGTTTCAAAATTGACGACATCATTGAAACAATCAAACATCTGGACCTTGAAGAACTGGAGTTTTTAATTGAAGACGCCAAGGTTAACAAAGCGGCGGCTGAGGAAGGAATGCACAACGAAAACGCCGTGATGGGCTCTGCCCTCAGCAGTATGATTAAAGATGCGCCTTTTCCTTATTCGGCAATGATGTTGGGTAAGTTATACACCGCCTCAGCGGCTGAAGCTAGAATGATTGGTCTTAACGTGCCGATTATGGCGATTGCCGGCAGCGGTAACCACGGGATCACCAATTTCCTGGGGGTGTTAGCCGCCGCGGAAATCCTTAAAGTTTCTGAGACCGAACTGGCCAGAGCCCTTGCTATCAGCTCAGCAATCACGGTCTTTATTAAAGGCTATATCAAAAGAATGACGGCGTTCTGCGGATGTTCGGTTGCGGCAGCCACAGGGGTGGCGGCGGCCACCGTTTATATGCTGGGAGGCAGCTTTGAAGATATGGTTAACGCCATGCATTCGGTTTTAGGCGCCCTCGCGGGAATCGTCTGTGACGGAGCCAAGGAATCATGCGCCTACAAACTGAGTACGGCGACGGCGACCGCTATCGAGTATGCCTACCTGTCGACGAAGAAAAAGGTCTTCATCCCTCGAGGTAACGGCATAGTTTCACATACCATCGAGCACACGTTTGAGAAGCTGGGACAGCTAAATAACCCGGGAATGGTGGAAACCGACAAGTGTCTACTGGAGATTATCGAAGAGATTCA
>DHOO01000096.1:1419-2057 GCA_002409975.1 Firmicutes bacterium UBA5388 | reverse complement strand
AACAGAAAGGAGGGAGGCAAATGCGGAAAATTATCACCACTGATCAAGCTCCGAAAGCGGTGGGCCCCTATTCACAAGCGGTTAGGTATGGGAATTTGCTCTTTCTATCCGGGCAGGTCTCGATTAATCCGGAAAACGATGAAATAGAAAAGGGAACAGTAAAAGAGCAGACCAAAAGAACGCTGACCAATATCAAGGCCGTGCTGGAGGCGGCGGGAAGCGGTATTGATCAAGTGCTTAAGTGCAATGTGTATTTAGCTGATATTAACAATTTCAACGAGATGAATGAAGTTTATCGGGCTTTTTTTTCGAGTGACTATCCGGCGCGGCTATGTGTTTCAGGAGTCGATATTTATGGTGGCCTTGCCGTCGAAATTGATGTGATTGCTGCAGTAGAATAAGCTTTTTCCCCACTCTAACTCCAAAAATAAACAAAGCGCTTTTTGACCATTTATATCAGTGGTAAAGTTAAAAAGATAATGGGAGGAATAATCAATGTTAAAAACCTCGGTAGTTCAAACTACGATCAAAAGGGAAACATGGGCATCCCGTATCGGGTTCATTTTCGCCGCTGCCAGTTGGAGCATAGGACTCGGTAATATCTGGAGATTTCCTTATATAACCGGACAATACGGTGG
>DHOO01000096.1:0-1035 GCA_002409975.1 Firmicutes bacterium UBA5388 | reverse complement strand
GTACACTGTATCTTTCCTTACCGGTACATTTAGAGGGCAAAGCATGGAAGCGATCTCGCTCTGGTTTGATTCCTTATATACCAATACCGGCGTAACACTGATCTATGAAATAATCATCCTCGCTGTTCTCGGAGTAATCGTCGCCCGGGGTCTGGTTAAGGGTGTAGAGGCGGTGTCTAAAATTGCGATGCCCGCCATGGTTGTCTTATTTGCCGGTTTGGCAATCTATGCACTGACTTTACCGGGCGCGACCGAAGGCCTTGCCTTCTACTTAAAGCCTGATTTCTCCAAGCTAAGTTTTAAAGCTGTTATTGCCGCCATCGGACAGGTGTTTTTATCAATCGGAGTTGGTCAAGGCGCCAGTTGGGTATATGGGAGCTATTTAAAGAAAGATGACGATATTCCGTCCGATATTTCTAAAGTTGTTATTATGGATACGGGTTTCGCTTTTCTGGCCGGTCTGGTGATCTTTCCGGCCGCTTTTGCGGTGGGGGTGCAGCCTGACGCGGGCTTTGGACTCTTATTTAAAACCATGCCGAGCGTATTTGCGACCATGCCGGGCGGCTCAATCATCGGAATCATTTTCTTCTTGGGAACACTGATTGCTGCTCTTACATCAGCTATTGCCTTTACCGAATTTCTTTCAAGTTCGATCATGGATACCTTTAAGATGGACAGGAGCAAGGATCGGGTAAAAGCGACATGGATCTCGATTGCCGTTACTTTTGTCCTTAGTCTCTTCTCGGTGATGGCTTGCGGACCAATGGCCGGCGTCAAGTGGTTCGGAATGGATATGTTCAGCTTCTTTGATGTTGTTTCCGCGAACATCTTCCTTATCCTTTCCGGACTGATTATGTGCCTCTTTGTTGGTTGGGGCATTGGTTTCAAAAAATTCAAAGAGCAGGTAAATGAAGGCGCGAATAGAATTAAGGTTGAAAACTGGTGGGAACCGTTGCTCAAGTTCGTTGTTCCGGCCATTATTATCATCAACTTAATTGCCGCCAATTTCTTCTAATCCAACCTTCCCGGAAAAAG
>DHOO01000126.1 GCA_002409975.1 Firmicutes bacterium UBA5388 | reverse complement strand
CAACTAAAGCTATTTTCTAAGTAGAAAAGAAAGGATGAGATAGATGCAAGAATTAGTGGCGATTATTATGGGTAGTGACTCGGATTTACCAGTAATGAGTAAAACAGCAGAAATTCTTGAAGATTTTGCTGTCGGATACTGTCTAAAAATCCTTTCGGCCCATCGTACTCCGGATCAAGCTTTAGAATTTGCCCATACTGCTCAAGCTAAGGGCTATAAGATCATTATTGCCGGCGCAGGAATGGCTGCTCATTTGCCGGGAGTTCTGGCTGCACAGACCATCTTACCGGTAATTGGTGTCCCCATCGCCGCAGGTCCGACTAGTGGTGTTGATGCTCTTTGGTCAATAGTCCAGATGCCACCAGGGGTTCCGGTGGCAACCGTTGCCATTAATGGAGGTAAGAATGCGGGAATGCTAGCTCTGCAAATACTAGCGCTTCAGGATTCCAATCTTCAGACCAAACTGATGGAAAATAAGGAAAAAATGAGGGAAGAAGTGTTAGCAAAAAATAGAAAGTTGGAAGAGCAAGGATTTCGCGATTACTTTAATTAAGGAATTGCATAATTCAATTATTTAAGATTTGACCACAATATATTGTGGTCAGATACAAGCTGAAGGTAATTATGCAATTCCAGACAAGGATTGAATAGAGATTGACTCTTGCTAGGGAATCTGTTACAATCGGAGTATAAATTACATAAGAAGAAAGTGCGCCTAGGGTTCCGCTGTTTTACATGACAGGTCCGAGACCAAGTGGCGCAGACACTAGCAAGTGTTACACCGTAGAGGGATAAAAACCCTGGCGGGTAGGTTTCTAAATGAATCCTATCCGTTTTTTATTTTTTCCCAGAAATTGGCCACAATAATATTAATGTTTATCTTTTGTTCGGGGAGATTGTCTATTTTCCAAAGGCGCTCCTTCAATCTCAGTGACTCCTGAAGAAGTATATCAAGAAGAAGCCAAAACGAGGCATAATATAGAGAAAAAGTAACGGAAAGCCAGAGGCAAACGATGGTAAAGGGGATGAATTAGTTGCAGGAAGTTTTATTGAATTCTCTGAATGACCGACCAAAGGAAGCTTGTGGTGTCTTTGGGGTTTATACTGAGAACGAACAGACTCAAGCCGCTTTATTAATTTATATTGGTTTGTTTTCTTTACAACACCGTGGTCAGGAAAGCGCGGGAATGGTAGTTTCTGATGGTAAGCGACTCTTAGCGCAAAAAGATCTGGGATTGGTCTCTAGGGTTTTTAATCCCGATAATCTTCATCTATTAAAAGGAAGAATAGGTATTGGCCATGTTCGGTATGGGACTTCCGGTTCGAATTATGTGGCCAATGCTCAACCTTTGATGGCTGGTTGTTCTAAAGGAATTCTGGCTGTAGCCCATAATGGGAGCTTGTTAAACAGAACGCAACTCTCCAAAAAGTTAGAAGAAAGAGGCGCGCTATTTCAGACTTCTACTGATACCGAAATTATTATGAATCTGATCGCCGGGTTTAGTAAAGAAACCTTGGAAGAAGCGGTGGCTTTAGCTGCTGCTCAATTAGTAGGTTCTTTTGTGTTGGTAATTATGACCAAAGATACCTTGATTGGGGTGAGAGATCCCTACGGGTTGCGTCCCTTATGTCTAGGAAAAGTGGAAGATGCCTTTGTTCTTGCTTCAGAAAGTTGCGCCTTTTCGGTCTTGGGTGGGGAGTTTTTACGAGACATTGAACCTGGAGAGGTGATCACCATTGACCATCAGGGGGTACGTTCTCGTTTTCTTGAAAAACCGGAGGAAAGGGCCCTTTGTATCTTTGAGTACATCTACTTTGCTCGTCCCGATAGCACCATCGATGGTTTAAATGTTCATCAAGTAAGAAAAGCGATGGGGAGGGAACTAGCTAAGGAGTTTACTGGCGCCGCTGATGTGGTTATTCCGGTTCCTGATACCGGGATCTCTGCAGCGCTGGGTTTTGCGGAGGCTTCAGGAATTCCGTATGATTTAGGATTAATTAAAAACCCCTATGTCGGGCGGACCTTTATTAAACCGCGGCAGGATCAACGGGATTTGGGGGTAAGGATCAAGCTCAGTCTCGTATCAGAAGTGGTAAAAAATCGTCGAGTAGTGATTATTGATGATAGCATTGTGAGAGGTACGACTACGAGGAAGATCATACGTATGCTGCGGGAGACTGGGGCTCGCGAAGTTCATATGTGTATCAGTGCGCCGCCTATTACGCAACCTTGCTTTTACGGGATTGATACCAGCGTAAGAAAGGAATTAATTGCGGCGGGTAATTCCATTGAAGAGATTAAAGAATATATTAACGCTGATACCTTAACTTACCTTTCTTCCAAAGGGTTGTCAAAAGCAATTAATCAAAAAGGACATTGTTCGGCTTGCTTTACCGGGACATACCCAATCGGGTTGCCAACAGAAAGAGAGAAGGGTGGTAGTCAACTTGACGATCAATTATAAACAGGCTGGAGTAGATATTGATGCGGGCAATGAAGCCGTTTGTCGGATAGGTGAACATGTCCGCAGTACTTTTAACACCTTAGTGCGGGGAGATCTAGGAAGTTTTGGCGGTCTTTTCGCTTTTCCCAGTTGGAAATATGAAAAACCTATTCTAGTGGCTAGTACCGATGGGGTGGGTACTAAATTAAAGATTGCCGTTGCTATGAAAAAACATGATACTATTGGTCGCGATTTAGTCGCTCATTGTATTAATGACATTTTAGTACAAGGAGCTATTCCTTTATTTTTTCTAGATTATATAGGGATTGGGAAAATGGAGCCACTGGTTATAGAGGAACTGGTGAAAGGGATTGCCACTGGTTGTCGAGAAGGCGGCTGCGTGCTAATCGGGGGAGAAACTGCTGAAATGCCTGGTATTTATAAGGCGGGTGAGTATGATCTAGCTGGAACGATTATTGGCGTAGTAGAAGAAGAAAAGATTCTGCCCAAAACTTCAATCAAACCAGGAGATTTGGTCTTTGGTCTCCCTTCAGCAGGATTACATACTAATGGGTATTCGCTGGCTAGAAAAGTCTGTTTCGATGTGTTAAAGGCTACTGTTGATACCTATCGTCCTGAATTAGGAAGAACCATTGGTGAGGAACTCTTAGCTGAGCACCGTTGCTATTTGCCAGTTTTGAAGGAGGCGGTTCATCAAGGGCTGATTAAAGGGTTGGCTCATATTACTGGTGGTGGATTAATTGAGAATATTCCTAGAATTTTACCAGAAAGTTGTAAGGTTATAATCAATAAAGGTTCTTGGCCAGGATTGCCGATTTTTACCTTATTACAAGAAGCTGGTCAGATCCCGGAGAACGATATGTTTCGTACCTTTAACATGGGCATTGGGATGGTTTGTATCATTGCTCAAGAAGATGAAACTATTTTTAGTAGCTTATTAGAAACTCAAGGAGTAGATTTCTTCAAAATTGGTGAGATTGTCAGCGGTCAACGGAGTGTTAGTCTGGTGTAAGGAGGCATTTTCTTGAAAAGAGTAGCAGTTCTAGTTTCAGGCGGAGGCTCTAACCTCCAGGCCTTAATTGATGCTATTAATGCTGGTAGGATCAAAGCGCAGATAGTGCTGGTTATCAGCAATAAGCTAGGTGTTTATGCCTTGGAACGTGCCTCAAGAAATGGGATCCCAAGTGTAATCATCCCGACTAAAGATCGTTTAATGGAGGAGTATTCCCGACAAATTTTAGAGAGACTACAAAGGGAACAGATCGATCTCATTTGTTTAGCAGGGTTTACCAGGATTCTCTCTCCGGAAGTAGCTGAAGCTTTTCCTAATCGCATTCTCAATATTCATCCCTCATTACTTCCGGCTTTTGGGGGAAAGGGAATGTATGGTTTACGTGTCCACCAGGCGGTTTTAGAATCAGGTGCTAAGTTTACTGGCGCAACAGTTCATCTGGTCACGGCGAATACGGATCAAGGACCAATTGTTTGTCAGGACGTGCTTAGGATTAATGATGAAGACACCCCGGAAACCCTAGCTCAACGTGTTTTAGAGATTGAACATCGAATCTACCCCCAGGCTTTGAAAATTTTAGCTGAACAATCTCTCGAAATTAAAGGGTTTAGGACCTGGTCCCAAGAATTCTATAAGTAGCTTTTTTGCTTGGTAGATCCCTCAGATATTTTGAAAGGGGAGAGTTACTTGTTAGATATTGTGGAGATTAAAAAAGTATTACCTCACCGTTTCCCTTTTTTACTCATTGATCGTATTCTAGAGCTGGAAAAAGGTAAAAGAGTAGTGGCTATTAAGAATATTACCGTCAATGAAGTGTTTTCGCAAGAATATTACGGTGGCCTCTACCCGATGCAAGGAGTGCTGCAAGTAGAAGCTATGGCTCAGACCGCAGCCTTTTTGATTCTTGATGCGAACGGGAATGAGGGCAAGTTGGCTTACTTTTCTAACATTGAGCATGTTCGGTTCCGTACCCCAGCTTTAGCCGGAGATCAACTTCGGATCGAGGTCGAATTATTAAAGTTACGATCCAGAGCGGGAAAATTTGCAGGTTGTTGTTTTATCAACGACAAAAAAACGTGTGAAGCAACGTTTAGTTGTATGCTTGCTCAGGATCAGGACTCTTCATTTAAGTAGTCGCTCACGCTGGCTACTGCCCGCACACGTGAAGTGATGAAAATTATAAGCCAGGTGAGCCGACAAGCCCCAAAGGCCTCTATTTTGGGTTGTTCATGCTAGTTTCCTTATTATCACGAAGTGATTAAATCAAGACTACATGAATCAACTGAGGCTATTTTCTAAGTAGTCGCTCACGCTGGCTACCGCCGCGCACATGAAATAATGAAAATTCAAAGCCAGG